>JAHZHV010000164.1 GCA_019420085.1 Christensenella sp. | reverse complement strand
TCGTGCCGATATTGACATGCGGCTTCGTGCGTTCAAATTTTGCCTTCGCCATTTTCCTCGTTCTCCTTTTTGTGTGTTTGTTTTGTTGTTCGTAGGAACTTTTCTTCCGCGGTGCCGTTGGAGCGGGTGATGGGAATCGAACCCACGTAGCCGGCTTGGGAAGCCGGTGCTCTGCCATTGAGCTACACCCGCATAACACAGCACCTACAGCAACTGATATTCTAAAGCAATTCATATTTTTTGTCAATCATACAACGGCGTATATTCCCGGAAAATCGGAAAAAAACATCATTTCGCCCTCTTTTTGTGCGGCAAGCGGCGTGTTATACTCAATTTACCGAAAGGCTTTGTTCATTTTTTTCAAAAAGGAGTGTTTCTATGCTGTCAATTCCCAATGCACGCGCGCTGGACTGCATTCCCGTAGGACGGCTTGCAATCGATATCAATCCGGCGGACATGACGCAGTCTTTTGCCGAATGCCTGCACTTCAAAAAGTATGTCGGCGGCTCCCCCGCCAATACGGCGGTTGGACTTGCCAAACTGGGCGCACGTGCCGGTTTTATCGGAAAAGTTTCGGATGATTCCCTCGGTGACTTTGCCGTAGATTATATTCGGAACCTCGGTGTGGACGTGCGCTGCGTCTCCCGCGCAGACAAGGAAGTCCCCATTGGCCTTGCCTTTACCGAGACGCGCGACCACAAGACAAATCTTATGATGTACCGCACCGCGCAGACGGCGGATCTGCAGCTTTGCTGTGACGACATTGACGAGGATTATATCGCATCCTCGCGCAGCATCGTCATCTCCGGCACGGCGCTTTCGGCTTCCCCTTCGCGGGACGCCTGCTTCAAAGCACTGGAGCTTGCAAAAAAGCACGGTCTTTTGATCGTTTTTGACATTGACTATCGCGCACAGGTATGGGAAAATCCGCAGCAAATCAGCGTCTACTACACGCTTGCCGCAAACTATGCGCATGTCATTATGGGCTCCCGCGAAGAATTTGATTTAATGGACGGCATTGCCGGCGAAACAGGCGACGACGCCCGCACTGCCGCACGCTGGTTCTCCCGCAATGCGCAAATCGTAATTATCAAGCACGGCGCAGACGGCTCCAACGTCTTTGTCAAGGATGGTCCCGCTTATCAGGTCGATATCGTTGCGGTCAACATGCTCAAATCCACCGGCGGCGGCGACGCATATTCCTCCGCGTTCCTGTACGGTCTGCTTCATGACCTGCCTGTAAAGCGCTGTCTGGAGCTTGCCACAGCGAGCGCCTCGCTTGCCGTTGCCGCGCCCTGCTGCTCCGACGCAATGGTCGATCTTGCTACGCTGGAGGAAGTCTGTGCGCGTGCAAAAGCCGAGGTCGGCGAACTTGTCCATCCTCTGTAATGCACGCATATGAAGCAGTTTTTCGCAGATTGCGCACGCGCGCTGTGTTATTTTCTGCTGTACGTGGGCGTCCAGATCCTTTTGACCATTGCATCGCTTTGCATCGTCAGTATCTGTTACGCATTTGCAGGCGGCACATCGCAGGACTCGCTTTTGTTTGCACAGGAACTGGTCGTTGAACGCCCATGCCTGCTGCTTGTATTCAGTCTCGGCGTCCAGCTTGCGCTATTATACGGGCTGTTCCATGCCCGCGGTACGACACTGGGTGCGCAGGCTGACTTTGCGCCGCTTGCATTTTGGAAAAAGCTGTTATGCTTTGTATCCGGCGCGGCACTGAACTTTGCCGTCTCGTTTGTCTTATCGCAGATTTCCCTGCCGCAGACACTGCTTGAAAGCTACGAAGCGCAGTCTGCACTCCTGACGCTGGAATCTGTGCCCATGCGTTTTCTGGGCGTCGTCATCGCCGCGCCGCTTTTGGAGGAAATTACGTTCCGGGGACTGATGCAGTCCCGCCTGCAGCGCGTCATGCCGGTCTTTGTCGCCGCGCTTTTGCAAAGTGCCGTCTTCGGCCTGATGCACGGCACGCCGGTGTGGATGGCATATGGTTTTGTCTGCGGTCTTGTATTTTCCCTTGCGCGCTGTACGGCAAAATCCACGCACGCATCGCTTGCCATGCATATGGGCTTTAACCTGATCGGCTTTTTGGGGCTTTGACACGCCCACCCCCGACGCACCGCATAAAAAATGCGGTGCGTCTATTTTTTTCTTCCCATGCAATTGAAACATGCTATAATGGATTTAACAAGAATTTTACAATAGAAACAGGTGCGTACTATGCAAAAAACACAGCGCCGGCAAGCCCGTCAGTATGACGTGGATATGACGCAGGGCAGTGTCTTTCACCACTTGCTGATGTTTTCACTGCCGCTTCTTGTCGGGAACATCTTCCAGCAGCTTTACAACACCGTCGACACCTGGGTGGTGGGAAACTTCGTCAGCAACGAAGCCTTCTCCGCCGTGGGCGCCGTATCCCCCATCATCAACATGCTCATCGGCGCCTTTACCGGTCTTGCCAGCGGCGCAGGCGTGGTTATCTCCCAGTATTACGGTGCCAAGGATGAACAGAAAGTCCACGACGCGGTGCATACCGCCATCATGCTGACGGTCATCCTCACCGTCGTATTTACGGCGCTTGGCATTGCAATGACGCCGATGATGCTGCGTCTGATGAAGACGCCTGCGGACGTCATGCCCGAATCGATGACCTACCTGACGATTTACTTTGCCGGTATGGTGGGTCTTCTGTTCTACAATATGGGCGCCGGTATTTTGCGCGCCGTAGGCGACTCCAAGCGTCCGTTCTACTATCTGGTCGTTGCCGCCGTGCTGAATACGATTTTGGACCTTGTCTTTGTCATCGTCTTTGACATGGGCGTAAGCGGCGTAGCATATGCCACGATTATTGCGCAGGCCATCTCTGCAATTTTGACCATGCTGACGCTGATGCGCAGCGAAGGCTGTATCCGCGTCGTTGTCCGCGATGTAAAGCTGCACCGGCAGATGCTCAAACAAAGTATTGACATCGGCATCCCTGCCGCACTGCAAATGGCGGTCACGGCATTTTCCAATGTCTTTGTACAGTCCTACATTAACCAGTTCGGCGCCAACTGCATGAGCGGCTGGACCGCTTATACGAAGATGGATCAGCTGATTTTCCTGCCGATGCAATCGCTTGCGCTTGCCGCCACGACCTTTGTGGGACAGAATCTGGGTGTGGGACACGTGCGCCGTGCCAAACACGGCATCCGTACGGCGCTTTGGATGGCAATAATCGTAACAATTGTCGTCTCCGCGCTGGTCATGCTGTTTGCGCCATTTTTGGTCGCATTCTTTAACAATAAGCCCGAGGTTATTTCCTATGGCACACTGTTCCTGCGCTGGCTGACGCCTTTCTATGTATTGTGCTGTATCAACCAGGTGTACTCCGGCGCACTGCGCGGCGCAGGCGATTCGCGCACGCCGATGGTGCTGATGCTTTTATCCTTCGTCGTGTTTCGGCAAATCTATCTGTTTGTCATGGCGCGCTTCATTGCAAACGAAATCCTTCCGCTTGCCATGGGCTATCCGGCCGGCTGGCTGGTATGCAGCGTGCTGACGCTGCTGTACTACCGCCGTGCCGACCTTGGCGCCTCGCGTCTGGTGCAGGACGTCCCGACGGCATAGACCATTGCAGTAAAAAACAGGGAGACCATGAAGGTCTTCCTGTTTTTTTGCTTACTGCTCAATTTCATACGGCCACTGCAAAATGCCGCCGAATTCATAGACGTTTTCATACCCCAGCTGCACAAGGCGCGCTGCCGCGGTCCTGCTTCTGTTCCCGCTGCGGCAGTACACCAGCACCGTCGTATCCTTCTGACCAATCGCTTCTTTGGCTGACTGCCGGTCAATCTGATCCAAACTGAGCAATAC
>JAHZHV010000163.1 GCA_019420085.1 Christensenella sp. | reverse complement strand
TGGCCAGCGTAAGCAAACCAAGCGGCGAAGCAAAACTGCCCCGTACCATCATGATGGTTCCTCCTCGTCGCACATACACCATGCGCATACCTGCATGTTCACGCGACCATCTTTTAAAAAGACAATGTTTTCTTCTTTCAGCCGTGCGCGGCGTATCGCGGCATACACATCCGCACCGGCAATGGCGCCGTCGGATTTGACAACGCGATGCCATGGCAGCTGTGCGGGACAGCACCGCATTGCCCAGCCGACCTGCCGCGCCGCGCGCGGGCAGCCCAGCGCGCGTGCAATCTGTCCATAGGAGACAACCTTACCCTTTGGAATGCGCGCTACAATGGCGTAGACTCGTGAAAAGAAACCGTCCTCCAACGCAATTGCCTCCTTTTTTCACCATGCACTTTTTTATTTTAACATAGCCGAACAATGCCCGTCATCCAAAAAAACACAGCAAACTTATTACCGGCATGCATTGCGCAGGCAGCCGGCAAAATTCACATAAAAAAATGGGAGGCTTTTTTTCACTGCGCTGCCCCGCCTTTTGTTGGAAGCAGGCTAAAAAAAAGCACATCCCATGACGCAAATGCGATACCCTGTCGGCGTTTACTTTACTGCTGTTCCCGCCACATACAGCGTATATCCATTGGTCTGTACGCAGGATAAATCACCTTCAAATTCATCCAGATAAGAATCTGCCGTCAAAGACCAGGTACAGGTCTGATCCATAGACAATCGCACAGATGCATCCTGTGCATGCGCATCCACCGCGCCCTCCCAAACAGAAAAATCGGTCAGTTCAATGCAAACCTGCGTCTGCGGCTCCAGTTCGATGTCACCCTGTAATTTCTGTGTAGCCGCATGCAGCGTGCAGCTGCTGTTTTGTCCCGTCAGTCCAAGCAGCACATCCGCGCCCTGCATATCGACGTTTTCAAGACCGATCTGTGCCTGTACGTCATTGACACAAAAATATGCGCCACCCCCGGCACGAAGCGAAACGCCACTCATCGTCAGCGTGCCTGTGCTCTTTGCCTGTTCGTCACCGGCTTGCGTATCATCTGTATGCTGCGCATAAAACGAAACGGCAGAAATGCCATCCCCGCTTTGCAGCGATGTATCAAACACCTGTACATTGTTCCCGGCATCGATACGCAGCACCTGGCTTTGCGCAGACATGAGCGATGCATTCTCAATCACCGCGTCACCCGCTGCATATACCGCCGGTGCATCCGCGCCGCCGCTTTCATAGATACCGCCATCGATTTGCAGCGCCGCCTCATATACGCCCACTGCGCAGGAAGCCTCTGCCTGCGTCTGCACCGTAAGATTTGAAAGTGTGACCGATGTACCCATACCGATTCCAAGAATACCGCAAGCGCCTGTTCCGTCGCTTTGAACCGTCCCGTCCGACAGGGTAACCGTCACACCGTCCGTCGCCAATATGCCCGCATTACAACCTGTATACAGCACGTTTGCCGCGTCCTCTGAAGCGTCGCCCGTCTTTTGAACCGTAAACTTTTTCAAAGATACCGTCGCTGCGTTTTCAATGCGCAGTGCATTTTCATCCTGTGCGCTGGAATCATACGCACATCCGGTATCCGTCGTATCCGTCCGGATTGTCTGCGCTGCCGTACCCAAAC
>JAHZHV010000162.1 GCA_019420085.1 Christensenella sp. | reverse complement strand
GGCTGTACGTTAAAATCATGCCAAGAAACCGGAAAAAGCTTGCTTTTATGCGTGAGGCAGCGTAGGATAATGATAAAAATAATATATTTTTAATGCTGTGCGTGTGAATGGGTTGGATAGTTGCGAAGTTTTCGGTTGTGATATGTGCAGCAAATTTAAGAGCCTGATGGGGTTTGGCCCATGAAAAAAGCAGCGGCTGTTGTTGCCGCTGCTTTTTTTTGTGGATAGATTCCAATGTTGATCATTGTATTTATTGCGAAATGGGGACGTAGCTTCGGTCAAAGTTGATGACACAGTAGTAATTGGGATAGCTTTTTTGCACGGTGTCACAGATTTGCTGGCGCAGTGCGGAAAGATTGCCTGTAAATGCATGCGGAACCACGCAGTCAAAGACAAGATTGGTGTGCGAGGGTCCCTGTACCACGCGCAGATCATGAATACTCAGACATGGGTCGATATCTGCGATCTGCTGCGAAAGCCAACGCCGAATATCACCGGTGATGCAATCATCCGTTACAATCGGATCATAATGTACGATCAGGTGCAATCCCTCGTCACGGAGCATGTCGCGTTCGATATTATCCAGCACATCGTGACAGGTCATGACGTCATCTTCAGCAGCCATTTCTACATGGACGCTGCCAAATTGACGGCCGGGGCCATAGTCGTGAACCATCAGATCGTGTGTCCCCAATACACCCGGATAGCGCAGGATCTTTTTTCGGATGCGCTCGACGAATTCCGGATCGGGTGCTTTGCCGAGCATGGGGCTGATGGTGTCGCGAATCAGTGTAAATCCATTAATCAGAATGAAGATTGCTACGGCAAGGGCCATCCAGCCGTCCAGCTCAATGTGGGTGATACGGGAAATCAGCGCCGCACACAGAACGACCGTGGTGGTAATGGCATCGTTGCGGCTGTCTGCTGCGGTGGCAAACAATGCGCCGGAAGAAATCAGTTTACCGATGCGGCGGTTAAAGAACATCATCCATAGTTTCACGGCAATCGAAACGATCAATATGACGATCGAAAGTACGCTGTAGGAAACCGGCTCCGGATGCAGAATCTTATCCAGACCGGAGCGAAACAGTTCCACACCGATGACCATGATCAGTACGGCGACCATCAGTCCCGCCACATATTCATAGCGGCCGTGTCCATAGGGGTGTTCCTCGTCGGCAGGTTTGTCTGCCAGCTTGAAGCCAAGCAGACTGATGACCGAAGATGAAGCGTCGGAAAGGTTATTGACTGCGTCTGCAACAATGGAAACAGAACCGGAAATGGTTCCGGCAAGCAGCTTTGCACCGAATAAAAGCACGTTCATGGCAATGCCCACACTGCTTGCCAGTTTTCCATAGGCGCTGCGCACGTGCGGCTCATGAACCGCATCGCAGTCGGGGACGAAATGCCGCATAATGCGTTGAAGCAAGATCATACCTCCCATGTGCAAAAAAGGCGCGCGGACGATCAGAGGAATCGTACCGCGCACGCTTTTTGAATTTGATTGCAGTGATGGATACACGATTGAAAATCCATCGCGGCATATTGTACCATATGATGCCGATGTTTTCAATGTGCACATCGGCTCTGCTGCAGGCGCTGAGGGAAATTCTTTCTTCAGCGGAAAAAGAAGAACGTGTGGATTTGTCCCGTATGTTCATAGTGCCGCGCCAGATAGATGCAGGTATACAGGTTCTGAATCCCACTGATAATGAGCGTAATGCCGATGAAAACCATAGCTACGGAAGTTGCTGCAAAGGGATTGAAAATCAGCAGAAGACCAAACAGCATACTGAAAGCGGCAAGGATCAGCACAGGAACCCAACCGGAAAGGCAGGCACGGCGTAAATCCAATGCGGTTTGCAGACGAAACAGACCGTCCAGCAAAATGACAATGCCTACCAATGCGGGCAGGAGACTGATCAATACATCGGGGCGGAACAATAATCCAAGCCCCGCAAGTGTTGCAAGCAGGCCGAAAACGAGTCCGGCATAGTGGAACAAATCCCCTGCGCGGCGCCGCAGGCACATGCTGAGCGTAAAAATGCCGATTGCGGCAACAATAACGCCAAGCAGACGGCAGATCGTGCGTGCGGAAAATTGCGGCCAGACAACCATGCAAAGTCCAATGATGATTGCCAATATGCAAAGCGCATAGTAAAACCATTTTCCGTATTTGAGTGAACTCATAGAAAAAACTCCCTTTCAGCGCATATTGTTATGCCGTTTGACCGGCATGCAGTGCGACATCAAGCGTAACAGAAGCAGGCGCCGGTGAATCGTCCCGCATCATGCGCAGAAGCGTTTCCACGGCGGCATCCGTCATCTGCTCGAGCGGCTGGTCAATGGAGGTGACAATGGGCGGCAGTAATCGAAGCAGTGTATCGACGTCGTAGCCGACGATGTGCAGGGTTTTTGTAACGTCAATGCCAAATTCGCTTGCGGCCTGCAGTGCGCCGGTTGTCAGATAGTCGCTGACGGCAAAGATGCCGTCGCTGGCACCTTTTCGCAAAATCGGCTTTACAGCCTGTGCGCCGTGGACGATGGTATACCCATCTGCATGCAGACACAATACGTCTCCCTGCGGCATATCAGGTTTTGCCCATTCCTGCATAAAACCGTTAAGCCGATCCTGGTGATTGGAAGAAAGACGGGCAGGAACAAGTACCGTGGGACGCTGACAGCCGCTCTTTGCCAATTGCCGGGCAGCCAGGCGGCCGCCGTGCAGATTATCACTGACAACAAAAGGGGCATTGGTTTGTCTGTTTTCTGCTTTGCGGTCAAAATACAATACGGGTGTATGCGCCGCGTATGCTTCGGCAATGACACTGCCGGTAAAGTTAATAATCCCGCTGACCTGATTGGAACGCATCATATTCATACAGGCCGCAGCCAGATTCAGATCATGGTTGGTATTAAAGATGATTGTTGAATACCCTTGTGCAAAGAAGGAAAGCTGCATGCGCAATACGGCTTTGGAAAAGAAATCGCCGTTGATGTCCGGAATGATGATTCCGATGGTATCTGTGCGGTTTGTTTTTAAACTGCGCGCAATCAGATTGGGAACATAGTGATATTCCTCCGCAACGCGGCGCACCTTTTCTTCCGCCGCGGCGGAATAATAACCCTTTCGATTGATTACACGGGATACCGTCGCTACCGAAAGACCAGTTAGTTTTGCAATTTCTTTGATGGAAATGTTATCCGACGGCATGATTCTCCTCATTTGCGATAAAATTGTAGGTTACCCAACATAACTGTATCGTAGTCAAAATAAACCGGATGCTGAATACGATTATGTCCTTCCTTGTGC
>JAHZHV010000161.1:3680-9870 GCA_019420085.1 Christensenella sp. | reverse complement strand
GGTGCGGCGCATGCTGGAGGCGGTGGGAAATCCGGTGGTACGCCTTGTGCGTGTGGCGGTGGGACCTCTGACAATCCGTGGTTTGAAGCCTGGGCAGTGGCGTGAAATCCGTCCGGAGGAACTGGAGACGCTGAAAAAGGCGCTGGGTCTGCAGCGCCCTGCGCAGGAACCGGAAAAAATTTCCCAAACGCGGGATAAGGACAAAGGAAAAAGGACATCGGCGTCGAAATAAGATAACAGGCTATCAATTGGCTTAAGTTATAAATCTATTGCAAGGGAGTGAAGGGACGAAATGTTGCAAAGCGGTATTTTGGTGTGCGTACTGGGCTTTGGCATGGTTTTTGTCGTACTGGCACTGCTGATCCTGATGATTAATATCATCTCCAAGGTGGCGCGGCTGCTGGTCAAGGACAAGCCGGAGGAACAGGCAGCGCCTGCGGCGCCTGTTTCGAGCGCCGGCGCGACGGACCTTACGCCGGAAGCGCTGGCTGCCATTACGGCGGCGCTGGCCAAAGCGCTTGATAAGGATGCGGGTCAGCTGATCATTCGAAACGTCACGCGCGTATAAACGAACGAGTTGTACGCTTCCATCGACAAACGACAAACAGATATTTTTGGAGGATTATTGCAATGAGTAAGTACCTGGTGACCATCAACGGCGTCAACTACGAAGTCGAAGTGGCGGAGGCGGGCACGGTTTCTCCCAGCGCTGCCGCCGCACCTGCCGCTGCACCTGCCGCACCTGCCGCTGCGCCGGCTGCTGCGCCCCGCGCCAATGCGGAGCAGGTTGTCTGCCCGATGCCCGGCACGATTCTGAAAGTATGCGTGCAGCCCGGACAGGTTGTCAAAAGCGGCGACCTTCTCTTCATTCTGGAAGCCATGAAGATGGAAAACGAACTGCTTTGCCCCTGCGACGGCAAGGTTGCGCAGGTGAATACGACCCAGGGCGCTATGGTAAAAAGCGGCGACCTTCTTGCCGTGATCGAATAAGT
The DNA here is from genome assembly GCA_019420085.1 of Christensenella sp. Taxonomy (GTDB): domain Bacteria; phylum Bacillota; class Clostridia; order Christensenellales; family Maliibacteriaceae; genus RGIG9107. Next base: position 8,878 of record JAHZHV010000161.1, on the reverse strand, counting down.
CCCTGAACGACAGTTGAAGGGGGATTTTATTTCATGACACAAACAGTCACATTCTCTTTTGCGGAGTTTTGGGCCGGCATGGGGCTGTCCGCGATTACCTATAAAGAGGTGATCATGATTGCGGTAGCCTGCGTGCTGATCTACTTCGCCATTGCCAAAGAATACGAACCGCTTTTGCTTTTGCCGATTGCATTCGGCATGCTGCTTGCAAACCTTCCGCTTGCAAACCTGTCGTCCAATGCGGAATCCGGTCTTTTGCACTGGCTGTATCAGGGCGTAAAGCTTGGCATTTATCCACCGCTTATCTTCCTTGGTATCGGTTGCATGACGGACTTCAGTCCCCTGATTGCCAATCCAAAGAGCATGCTGCTTGGCGCGGCGGCCCAGCTTGGCGTGTACTGCGCGTTTGCACTTGCCCTGGTGTTTGGCTTTACGCTTCAGGAAGCTGCATCCATCGGCATCATCGGCGGTGCGGACGGCCCGACGGCAATCTTTGTTACGACCAAACTTGCGCCTGATCTGCTTGGCCCCATCGCGGTAGCGGCGTATATGTACATGGCGCTTGTGCCCTTTATCCAGCCGCCGATTATGAAGGCGCTGACGACGCCCAAGGAGCGCCGCGTCAAGATGGCGCAGCTTCGTCAGGTCTCCAAGATCGAGCGCATCATCTTCCCGATTGCCGTTACGATTATCGTTTCGCTGATCCTGCCTGACGCGGCGACGCTGGTTGGTATGCTGATGCTTGGTAACCTCTTCCGCGAGAGCGGCGTTGTCGAACGTCTGAACAAGACGGCGCAGAACGAATTGATGAATATCATCACGATCTTCCTTGGCACGACGGTCGGCGCTACGGCGACGGCGGATGTGTTCCTGACGTCCAAGACGCTGCTGATCGTTGTACTCGGCGTTATCGCGTTCAGCTTCGGTACGGCGGGCGGCGTGCTGCTTGGCAAGGTCATGTATGTGCTCTCCGGCGGCAAGATCAATCCGCTGATCGGTTCGGCGGGCGTTTCCGCGGTGCCGATGGCGGCGCGCGTATCGCAGCGCGTCGGCCAGAAGGAGGATCCGTCCAACTTCCTGCTGATGCACGCCATGGGTCCGAACGTAGCCGGCGTCATCGGTTCGGCGGTTGCGGCCGGTATGTTCATCAACATGCTTGGCTGATTGTGAATTAGAGGAAAGGAGCGTGCAAGAATATGGCACATAAAGTTTTGATTACGGATACCATTTTGCGCGACGCGCACCAGTCTCAGGCTGCCACGCGTATGCGCACGGATGAGATGCTGCCTGCCTGCGAAATTCTGGATAAGGCCGGATATTACGCGCTGGAGTGCTGGGGCGGCGCGACGTTTGACAGCTGCCTGCGCTTCCTCAACGAGGATCCGTGGGATCGCCTGCGCAAACTGCGCAAGGCGCTGCCCAATACAAAGCTGATGATGCTTCTGCGCGGACAGAATATCCTGGGATATAAGCACTATGCAGACGACGTTGTCGACGCATTTGTCAAGGCTGCGCTGAAAAACGGCATTGATATCATCCGCGTGTTTGACGCACTGAACGACACCCGCAACATGGAAGCGGCGGTCAAGGCGATCAAAAAGTACGGCGGTCATGCGCAGATCGCAATGAGCTACACCACAAGCCCCGTGCATACGCGCGAGTATTTTGTGGAGCTGGCAAAGGAATTTGAGAAGATGGGCGCGGACTCCATCTGCATCAAGGATATGGCAAACCTGCTTCTGCCCTTTGAGGCCTATGAGCTTGTCAAAGCGCTGAAGGCTGCTGTGAAAGTGCCGATCGAGCTGCATACGCACAACACCTCCGGTACGGGCGAGCTTGTCCTGCTCAAGGCGATCGAAGCGGGCGTGGATATCGTCGACACCGCGCTGTCTCCGCTTGGCAACGGCACGTCGCAGCCTGCGACCGAGCCGCTGGTTGCCACGCTGTATGACACCGAGTACGATACCGGCATGGATCTGACGGTGCTCAACGAGGCCGCCAGGCACTTTAGCAAGGTCGCCGCACGCCTGCAGGCCGACGGTTACCTGGATCCCAAGGTTCTGAAGGTGGATATCAACACGCTGATGTATCAGATTCCCGGCGGCATGCTCTCCAACCTGATCTCGCAGCTGAAGCAGATGGGTGCGGAGGATAAGCTGACCGACGTGCTGCAGGAAGTGCCGCGCGTGCGCAAGGACTTCGGTTATCCGCCGCTTGTCACGCCGACCAGCCAGATCGTCGGTACGCAGGCAGTGCTCAACGTCATCTATGGCGAGCGGTATAAGAACGTCACCAAGGAGTCCAAGGCATTGCTGCGCGGCGAGTACGGCCGCCTGCCCGGCGAGGTCAACGAGGAGATCCGCAAGATCTGCATCGGTGATGAGCCTGTCATGACGCAGCGTCCGGCAGATTCCATTGCGCCGGAGATGGACAAATACCGCAAGGAGATTGCGCAGTATATCCGTCAGGACGAGGACGTGCTGTCCTATGCGCTGTTCCCGCAGGTTGCGCTGCGCTTCTTTGAGGCGCGCGAAAAGGGCGAGGACATCACGGAAGTTCCGCCGGCGAAGGCCAAGGCCGCGCAGGAGCAGAACGTTTCCGTCGGCGACATTCAGTATGTGGTCGATTTCCGCAGAGTGTAAGCGGATGCGTGCGTCCTGCTGATACGTATGAAAAATCGCTTCGGATGTCAGATCCGAAGCGATTTTTTTTGCTTTTTGCTGCATCGGGTAGTATACTCAAATGCGACAGGCAAAGTTTTTAAGGGGGAAGGTATGCGGCTTCTTTTAACCAACGACGACGGCCTTTATGCACAGGGGATTCACACACTGGCGCGCGAATTGCGCAAAAAGCACGAGGTTGTGCTGGTTGCGCCGGATTCCGAGCGCAGCGGCAACAGCCAGAAAATTACGATTCGCACGCGCCTTAAAGTACGGCAGGTTCAGATTGAGGGGCTGGAGGACATTCCCTGTTTTGAGACGGACGGCACACCGGCGGACTGCACGCGCATCGGCCTTTACTGGTTGGAGGGTGCGCCGTTTGACGCCGTCATTACGGGGATCAATCACGGGTCGAATATCGGAACGGACGTTTTGTATTCCGGTACGGTCGGCGCGGCGCTGGAAGCGGCGATGCAGAACAAGCCGGCGCTGGCGGTGTCGCTTGCACACTGGAGTCCGGCGTATTTTCCCGTTGCCGCGCAGTATGCCGCGCTTGTGGTGGACAGCGGGATTCTCATGCAGCTAAAGCGCGGCAGCATTTTGAATTTGAATGTGCCGGCGATGGACCCCGATCAGATTCACGGCATAAAATGGGTGCGGCATGGGTATAACGATCTGACGGAGGTCGTGGATAAAACGCAGGAAAGCGCGCTGTTTCACGGTATTCCGCGCGTCGGGCGCACGGTGGCGTTTGAAGACGACTTTTCCGCGCTGGATGCGGGCTGGGCCTCTTTGACGCCGCTGAATCTGGACTTAAACGACGAAGAAGCGCTTGCGCGTCTTTCGGCGCAGTACCGCTTCGAGACTCGCGGGTAAAGAAGGAGGATCACCATGCATCGTGATCTGCTGGATCGCATTTCGTCGCGGTATGCGACGCTGAGCAAGGGGCAGAAGCGCATTGCCGATTATATTACGAATCATGCCGACAAAGCCGTACAGATGACGGCGGCGCGCCTTGCCGTGGAAGCGGGGGTCAGCGAGTCAACCGTGGTGCGCTTTGCGGCGCTGATGGGGTATGACGGATATCCGAAAATGCAGCGCGCCCTGCAGGAAATGCTGCGCATCCGATTTACGTCGGTGCAGCGTATTGCATTGACGGAGGATATGCCCGCCGCGCAGGTGCTGCCGGTTGTATTAAAGCGCGATATTCACAATATCCGTACGACGCTGGAGGATGTGGACCCCCAGACGTTTTCGCATGTTGTCGACGCCATGCTTGCAGCAAAAGATATATACATTCTCGGCCTTCGCAGTTCCGCACCGCTTGCACAGTTTTTCGGTCATTATTTAAGTTACATTTTTGCAAACGTACATGTGGTCTGTGACGGCGTTGCGCACGTGATGGAGCATCTGGTGCGCATCGATGCGGACGACCTTTTGTTTGCCATGAGTTTTCCGCGCTACTCCTCGCGTACGGTCGAGGCGGTGCAGTATGCGCGCAAAAAGGGCGCGCGTATTGTTGCGCTGACGGATACGATGATTTCGCCGATTGCTTCTTTGGCGGATCACGCGCTGATCGCCGGAAGCGATATGGCGCTGTTTGCAGACTCTCTGGCCGCGCCGCTTTCGGTGATCAATGCACTGATCGTCGCGCTGGGCCTTGCAAAAAAAGAGGAAGTTTCCGAGTACCTGGGCGCATTGGAGCGCATTTGGGATGAGACGGAGACGTATTTTGAAAGAAATACGGATGCGCAGTCGGTATGAAAAACAGTTATGATGTCGTGATTGTCGGGGCCGGTGCGGCAGGGATGATGGCTGCGGCGGCGTGTACGCATGCGCGTGTTTTGCTGCTGGAGCGCAACGAAAAGGTGGGACGCAAGATTGCCATTACCGGAAAAGGACGCTGCAATCTGACAAACGATTGTACGCCGCAGACGTTTTTTGATGCAGTCAAACACAATCCGCGCTTTTTATATTCGGCCTATCGCGCGTTGGATTCGCAGGCCGTCATGGCGTTTTTTGAAATGCTGGGCGTGCCGCTGAAGGTAGAGCGGGGCAATCGCGTCTTTCCGCAGTCGGATCGCGCGTTTGATATCGTGGATGCGCTGCGCCGCGCCGCACTGCGTCCCAATGTGACGCTGCGTACGGACGTGCGCGTGAAGGAACTTTTGCTGGATCAAGGCGCAATATGCGGTGTGCGTGATGAAGCGGGCATCGTATATACGGCGCCATGTGTGATATTGGCCTGCGGCGGCGCAAGCTATCCGACGACCGGTTCCACCGGCGACGGCTATGCGCTGGCGCGTCAGGCGGGGCATACGGTTCTGCCCGCACGCGCCAGTTTGTGTGGATTCGTCACATCGGATGCCTGGACGGGTCACTGGCCCGGATTGACGCTCAAAGACGTTGCGTTTACGGCGCGTGCAGGAAAAAAGACGCTGTATCACGACGTGGGCGAGCTGCTGTTTACACATACCGGAATTTCCGGGCCGATGGCGCTTACGCTGTCGTCCGTATTGCAGGATGAACCGCTTGACG
>JAHZHV010000161.1:0-3623 GCA_019420085.1 Christensenella sp. | reverse complement strand
CATTGATTTAAAATGCGCCCTGTCGCGCGAGCAGCTGGATGCACGGATTTTGCGCTATCTTGCACAGAATCCCAAAAAGCAGGTGCGCAGCCTTTTGGAGAATCTTTTGCCGCGCACCATGGCGGACATGGCCGCGCAGCTTGCAGATGTGCCGCCTGCGCTTGCCCTTGCCCAGATGACGCGCGTACAAAGAGAGCGTATTGTCGATCTGCTCAAGGCGTTTCCGGTGCATTTGCAGGCGTTTTGTCCGCTTGCAGAAGCCATTGTCACGCGCGGCGGCGTCTGCGTGCGGGAGGTCGCGCCGGCAACGATGCAGTCCAGACTTGTAACGGGCTTGTACTTTGCAGGCGAATTGCTGGACGTGGATGCCAAAACGGGCGGCTTTAACCTGCAAATCGCCTTTTCAACCGGATATGCGGCGGGATGCGCGGCAGACGCGGCGACGATACAGAGGAAAGGATGAGCGCCAATATGGATCAGACCGGAACGATCGGTTCAAAACAGGTCGCGCGTGCGGCGATTTTATTGAGCACGACGCAGACGCGGGAAGAAGAATTTGCGCTTCGGGAAAAGTTTGCCGCACAGGGCATTTTGACCGCCGCCGTCGATTACGGCGGGGAACTGCTGCATTCGGCGCCGAAGGTCATTGAGCGGGCGGTCGTCGCTGCGCGGCGTGAAGGGGTCATCCAGGGCCTGCATCATGAAGAGGGCGGCGTGGCGGGCGCTGCGCGCGAGGCGCTTTCACAGGTGTTTGAAAAGGCGCTGGGGTTTAATGTCGGCGGCAAGATCGGCATTGCAAGAAGCGGCGATCATGTCAGCGTCTGTATCTTTTTTCAAATTGGATTGCTGCACTTAAATGAGGTGGCAATCGGACTTGGCCATCGCGCCATTTAACGCAAAATACGGGAGGTAAGCAAAACATGCGCATTGCCATTGACGGTCCTTCCGGCGCGGGAAAATCAACCATTGCCCGCCGGATTGCCGCATGCTATAACTTGATGTACCTTGATACCGGCGCGATGTATCGCGCAATTGGCCTGGCCGCGCTGCGCGCAGGGGTGGATGTCCGCGACGCAGAGGCGGTTGCCGGTTTTGTGCAGCAGGTTGATATGTGCGTACGCTATATCGACGGCGCCCAGCATGTGTTCCTATCCGATGAGGATGTCAGCGATCAAATTCGCACGCAGCAGGTGGCAATGGCCGCTTCTGCCGTTTCCGCTGTGCCGCAGGTGCGATTGAAGCTGGTGCAGCTGCAGCGCGAGACGGCGGGCAGGGACGGCGCCGTGTTGGACGGGCGCGACATCGGAACCTATGTGCTGCCGGATGCGGAGTTTAAGTTTTTCCTGACGGCCGATGCGTCCGAGCGTGCCAGACGGCGCGTGGCGGAGCTGCAAAACAGCGGACAGCAGGCCGATTATGCGCAGGTATTGTCGCAGATTCGCCGGCGCGATCATGACGATGCAACGCGCGCGTTTGCACCGCTGCGGCAGGCGGACGATGCTGTTTTGATCGATTCGACCCATCTTAACATCGAGCAGGTTGTGCAGAAAATGCGCGACGTCATCGACGGAGCAAAGCGATGATTCTTTATACGATTGCAAAGCCTCTTGTCCGGCTTTTTTATGCGGTGGTTATGCCGGCGCGCATTTTCGGACAAAAACAGAATCTTTCCTGCACGCAGGGCGTGATCTACTGCGCCAATCACCGGCATGCGTACGATCCGCTGCTGCTTGCCGTACATGTGCGTTCCCAGATTCACTTTATGGCAAAAAAGGAGCTGTTTGAACAGCCTGCGCTTGCGTGGCTGATCCGCAGCCTGGGCGGCTTTGCCGTAGATCGGACGCGTGCGGACGTATCCAGCATCCGCACGGCGGTTTCCCACCTGCAAAATGGGGAATCGATCGGCATTTTTCCGGAAGGCACGCGCAATCACGACACATTCGGCATGCAGCAGATTCATGGCGGCGCGGTGTGGATTGCGCTCAAAAGCGGCGCGCCGATTGTGCCTGTGTTTATCGACAGCCGCGGTGCATTCCGGCGTACACGCTTTTTTGTCGGTGAAAAACTGTCGTTTTCACTGCAGGAAGGACAGCGTTTGAACGCGCAGACGCGCGACGCGGCGGCGGAAAAACTGGCCGAATCGCTCCTTTGTCTGGAGAAAATGGCGGAAAAAGCGTCAAACCATTAAGATTTCAAAAAAATTTATGGCGTTTCGACGGGTTTTTTTTGCGTTTTTTATAGAACAAATACTGTATTTGTGCTAATATATGGAGGTGTACCCATACCGTGAAAATATGCGTGGCAGAATACGGCGGTTTTTGTTTTGGCGTCAAACGCGCCGTGGATACGGTGCTGTCCCTGGCGCAGGATGCGTCGCCTCAGCGTGTGTTTACATGGGGACCGATCATTCACAATGAGCAGGTGCTGCAGGATCTGCAATCGCGCGGCGTTTGTATCGTTTCCGATACGGCGCAGCTTCGCGCGGGGGATCGGGTTGTGATCCGGTCACATGGTGCGGATCCGCAGGTATTTGAAAAAATTGCCGGCTGCGGATGTACGGTTGTGGACGCCACGTGTCCTTATGTGGCGCGAATTCAGCGCATTGTTGCACAGGCTGTGCAGCAAAAGCGCCAGGTTTTTATTGTGGGTACAAAGGATCATCCTGAAGTTGTCGGCATTAACGGCTGGGCAGGCAACACGGCAATTGTGCTTGCCGATGCTGCGGAAGCGGACCTTCTCGGTCACTTTGAACGGGGATGTGTCGTTGCGCAGACGACGACGCGCTATGCGGTCTGGGAACGCGTTTTGCATGCGCTTTGCGGCCATGTGGATGATCTTTCGGTCAACTGCTCGATTTGCAGTACGACCGAGAAACGCCAAAGCGAGGCGTTGCGCCTTGCCCGGCAGTGTGACGCGGTTGTCGTTATCGGCGGCATCCACAGCGCCAACACAAAGCACCTCTATGAGGTCTGCCGAACGGTCTGTGACCGTTGTTATAAAATCGAAACGTCGGCACAGGTCACACGGCAGATGCTGGAAGGCGTTAGATCAATCGGGGTCATTGCCGGTGCTTCCACACCGGAATGCATAATTGAGGAGGTCATTACTAGTATGAGCGAACTTGAGAACACCACCCGCCAGGAAGAAGTCGTTTCTTCCGAAGACAAAGCGCAGCAAGCCGCTGCCGAGCCGACTGTTGAGGCTGTAACAAACGAAGTGGCCGAGACGGCCGAAATCCCTGCTGTTGAGGAGGCTCCGGCGACTGCTGAGGCGGATGAGACCTCCGAAGCCGAATCTTCCTTTGCGGAAGAATTTGAAAAGACGCTCGTTCGCATTCGCAACGGCCAGATTATCAAGGGCGTTGTGGTGCATGTCAACGAGAACGAAGTGTGCGTCAACATCGGCTACAAGTCCGACGGATTCGTGGCGCGCAGCGAGTTCTCCGCAGACGGCAGCGTCAATCCTGCCGACGTACTGAATGTCGGTGATGAGATTGAAGTTGAGGTTGTCAAGGTCAACGACGGCGAGGGCAATGTCGTGCTGTCCAAGAAGAATGTGGACGCCAAGAAGAACTGGCGCGACATCATCGCGGCGTATGAAGAGGGCCGCCTGATCAACGCGAC
>JAHZHV010000160.1:2894-3739 GCA_019420085.1 Christensenella sp. | reverse complement strand
CCTGAGGATTTGCCGCTGCTGCAGACGGATCAGGGCGCAGCACGTGCACAGGCGTATGATTTGGTTATCAATGGCGTAGAAGCAGGCGGTGGTTCGGTTCGAATTCATGATCCGAAATTGCAGCAGCAGATGTTTGCATTGCTTGGCTTTACACCGGAACGTGCGCAGGAACAGTTTGGGTTCCTGCTGGAGGCGTTTCGCTACGGTACGCCGCCGCATGCAGGCTGTGCGTTTGGATTGGATCGCGTTGTCATGCTTTTGACAGGCTCGCCTTCCATCCGCGACGTAATTGCATTCCCCAAAGCGCAGAATTCTTCCTGCCTGATGACACAGGCGCCGTCGACGGTTGATGAAAAACAACTGGACGAACTTGGTATCTGTGTTGCACCGAAAAAGGATTCGCAGACGGATAAGATCGATGGATGAGCGCTTTTCACGCTTCGGTCATCTGGTCGGAGAAAAGGCGATGCAGGCGCTGTGGGACAGCCACGTGCTTGTTGTGGGTATCGGCGGCGTTGGCTGTGGTGCAGTTGAGGCATTGGCCAGAAGCGGTGTGGGACGGCTGACACTGGTGGATGATGATGTAGTTGATATTACAAACATCAACCGTCAACTGGTGGCGCTCTCGTGCAATATTGGACAGAAAAAAGCAGAGCAGATGGCACTGCGTGTTATGCAGATTTCGCCGCAGTGTCATGTCGAAGCACGTTGCCAGCGATTGAATGCACTGACGCTCGAGGCGCTATTGACACCCGTGCCGCAGTTTGTCGTGGATTGTATTGATGATATGGAAGCAAAGGTGTTGCTTGCCAAACGCTGCGAGGATTCCGGTATTGCGCTTGTTT
>JAHZHV010000160.1:0-2884 GCA_019420085.1 Christensenella sp. | reverse complement strand
GGAAATCGGCTTGATCCGGGCGCACTGCATATTTGTGATGTTTTTCAGACCAAGTCTGATCCTGTGGCGCGTATTATGCGCCGCAGGCTGAGGCAGGAAGGGGTGCGCAAGCTTTGCGTGTGTGCAAGTGACGAGCTCCCCGTTGCATGCCGCATTGCTACGCCGTCAGGACGCTTTAGTCCCGGCAGCGCGGCGTTTGTTCCGCCAGTGGCAGGTATGCTGATGGCTTCCTATGTTGTGCGTAAGTTGTTGGAAACTCCGTATGCCACCGGAAATTAAGCTTGTATCCGTGCGGATGAATATGATATACTATATATATCTGTTATTGAAGGAGTTGTATCTATATGGCAGAGCCGATTGCATTGACAAAGGAAACATTTTCTTCCTTTGTGCAGGAAGCTAAAGTCCCTGTTTTAGTCGATTTTTGGGCTTCATGGTGCGGTCCATGCAGAATGATTGCGCCCCAAGTCGAGGCGCTTGCTGCAGAGTATGACGGAAAAATGTCTGTTGCAAAGATTAACATCGACGAACAGCCCGATCTGGCAACGGCGTACCAGGTGATGTCCATTCCTACGCTTATGATTTTTAAAAACGGCAAGGCGGTTGACCGCCTTGTAGGAGCCAATCCCCGTGCGCTGGAACAGATGGTTGCGCGTGCGTTGGAGGATTGATTTTCCGCTCAACGAAAAACGGTGATAAACGATTGTGTTTATCACCGCTTTTTTTGCGTATTTGCATACGTTGGTACAATACGGTATAATAAAACTGCGTTTTTGGAAAAACATGTTGAATGGAACTGGAACGGGGGGGATTATTCTTGCATCTTACACCAAAGCGTGCCGCAGGAGTGATTCTTGCCGCCGGATATGTGTTGTTTGCACTGTGTGCACTGCTGCTGTTTCACTGGCTTGTGGAGGGGGTACAGATGGATGTACTTCTTGCGTTTCTGCTCTCCCATGCTTGTGGTGCAGTCATTTTGTACTATATGCGCCGTGCTCTGTGTTATCTGCACGGCGAGCGGTTTTCTTCACATAATTATGGCATGTTTTTGCTGATTAATGCAATTGTACTGGTTGTAAATGCCTTAACACTGTATACGCTTGATATTGCAAGTGATAAGGGATTATTTGCGGCACATGTATTTGCGACAATTGTGTGCATGATTGCAAATGCAGTGCTGCAATTGACGCAGCGAAAATGAAGTCGGTAAGCATCAAAACGGCGAGGTAGCAACCTCGCCGCATGTGTAATGGATGATCTTATCTATTTTGTTTATTGATTCCGGCATCCAGGAAATGCATTAAAATGTACAATGCACAGAAAAGAACGCTTAAAAGCACAACGGCCTTTGCGGTAGATACGCTGATAAGTGTGACAAGCATGGCCAGTGCATAGAGCAGGAGAATACAGAAACTGCGGATCTTTTGCGGTACGGTATTATGGCGCAATGCATACAAGACGCCGAAGGCAGAGATGACAATCGCGATCAGCGCAAAGAGTAATCTTGCCCAAAACAATGAATCATAAACGTCTACTGATACGGCGAAAATCAGTGCAAATGCGACCATAATGCCGATAACGATGAAAAGAGGAGTAAAGGATTTGTTACGCATCGAATCAACCTCCATCTCAAAGCGGATTGTCCGCTTCCTGTTCTGCATGTATTGTATAAGTTCGCGATTTTGTCTCCTTTTCCTGCAAACGCGGACAAATTTGGACAAAAACTTTATTGCGGTTTGCGCTGCGGAAAATGGAGGGCGCCTGTGAAACAGAATATGAAAAAATGCGTGGTACTGTTCCTGATACTCTGTTGTATTTGTTATACTTGCGGTTGTACGGCTGATGCGCGTCAACCGGAGGAAGTTGCGGAGCAAATGCTGTGTTTTATAAGAGATGGAAAGATGGAAAAAGCGCGTAAACTGATGTACAATCCTGAGGATTTTACCTTGGGGGATGAATCGGATTTTGCGCTGAATGATGCACTTACAGCGCATTTAAGCTGGAATTTTGGAGAAAAACGCTATGATGCGCAAAACGATTACTATATGTTGGAAGCCGATATTACAATGGTTGATATTTCGGAAGTGATGGGACAAATCATGACGGAATACTTTGATCAGATGCTTCAGGATGCGGCAAACGGTATTACCTGGGAGGATGATACACTCGACGAATCCATCGCGAATGAATTGGATGCGCTTATTACGGCAGAAGATGCGCCGCTTGTGACAAAACATATTCTGATTTATCTCGTACCGGATCCTGACGGTGATTGGCTTGTATTTGTACAGGATGATTTGATTAATGCCGTGACCGGCGGTGTATTGGAAGCGTATGAATTCTATTCTACGCAAGGAGAATAGTATCAAATTTGTATCCTGTACTCGACAGAAAGCGCGACGTGGCGTACAATAGAGAATATAGCACGATCAGGTGGAAAGGAACGACCATGGCTATCATAGAAGTATCCGAGCTGACAAAATATTATGGGAAATATATGAGCATTGAGGCGGTCAGCTTTGCGGTTGAGAAGGGAGAAATCTTTGGCATCGCCGGAGAAGCTGATGCGGGAAAAACAACAGTGCTGGATATTTTGGCCGGTGCGGTGAAGCCAACGTCCGGCAGTGCGACTGTGTGCGGGCTGGATGTGCAAAAGGACGCTTCACAGGTCAGCCGCATTGTGCGCGTTGTTTCACAAACTGGTCAGTCCTATGCCAAAATCCGCGCAAAAACGGTTGGAAAGTATTTGCAGGGTATTTTACAGGAGGCTGCACGACAGCGTGCACAACGTTGGTGCGAGCAACTTGGCTTGAAGGCGGATGATACGCTGCGCAAGATGTCTAAACAACAGCGCATCGCGTTGTATTTGGTGCATGCATTGATT
>JAHZHV010000016.1:5669-6830 GCA_019420085.1 Christensenella sp. | reverse complement strand
CGGATTACGGACTTTCCATCGTTCTGGCTACGCTTGCCGGTGGTCTGGCTGGCTTCATCAATGGGTTCATTCGCGCCAAAACGTTGCTGCCGCCGTTCATTATCACACTGGCAATGCAGCAGACCATTCGCGGTTTTGCATTTATTTTTACCAATGGTTATCCGATCACTTCTACGGATAAGACCTTCAATGGCTTGGGCAACGGTGACTGGCTTGGTATTCCCCGTCCTTTCTACGTCCTTGTTGTTTGCCTGATCATTGTGGCTGTGATTCTTGGTCGTACCCGTCTGGGACGTCATATGTATGCAGTTGGCGGCAACATGGAAGCTGCAAAGCATTCCGGTATTTCTTATACCCGTGTTGTTTGCTGGGCGTATACTATCTGCGGTCTGCTTGCTGGTCTGTCCGGTGTTATCATGGCATCCCGTATGTATTCCGGTCAGCCCACGATCGGTATGGAATACGGTACTGACGCGATTGCTTCCGCTGTTATCGGCGGTACGGCGTTCGGTGGTGGTTACGGTACCATCCCCGGCACGTTCATCGGTGCTGTTATCATCGGCGTTATGACCAATGGTATGAACCACTTGGCCATTAACTCCTATTGGCAGCAGATTATCAAAGGCCTGTTGATTCTGGGTGCTGTGTACTTTGACTCTGTCAAGGGCAAGATGTTTGCACGCAGGAAGAAGGCAGCTGCCAAGTAAGATGTGTATACTTTAACTGCTTGAAACAGCAGTTATGTAAGAAGAGCCCCGCGTTTCACAACAAAGAGGAATGCGGGGCTTTTTTCAAAGACTTACCGTAATAGATACGGAACGATTTATTTTCTTTTAAGGAGGAGTATTGTCATGAGCAACATGGACAAGGCATTTTTCGATGAAAAATGCAAAACCATCCGTCGCCTGATTATGGAGGGCATCCAGAGCATTGGTGCCGGACATGTCGGTGGTTGCCTTTCCTGCGTAGAGGCTTTGAGTGTTCTGCGTTACAAGATGATGCAGGGACTGGATCCCAAGGATCCAAAGCGTGAAGGCCGCGATCGTCTGGTTGTGTCCAAAGGGCATGCCGGTCCTACGATGTATGCGATTTTGGCGGATCAGGGTTATTTCCCCATGGATTGGATTTGCACGCTGAACAAGCTTGGCACGCATCTTCCCA
>JAHZHV010000016.1:0-5659 GCA_019420085.1 Christensenella sp. | reverse complement strand
TGCTACGCCTGGCATTGACATGACAGCTGGTTCTCTCGGTCAGGGCATTGCCTGTGCGGTTGGTCTTGCGTATGGTTCCAAGCTTAAGGGCGATGGCGCGACGATCTACTGCCTTGTGGGCGATGGTGAATCCCAGGAAGGTGAAGTCTGGGAAGCTGCGCATATTGCTGCAGGCAAGAATCTTGGCAACCTTGTTTGCATGACGGACTACAATAAACTGCAGATTGATGGACCGGTAGAGCAAGTCAGTGGTCTTGCACCGCTTGCTGATAAGTGGAAGGCCTTCAACTGGAATGTCTTTGAAGTTGCAGACGGACATGACACCGATGAGATTGAGTCGGCTGTTATTCTTGCCAAGGCGGCTGGCAAAGCCAATGGTAAACCGTCTATGATTATTCTCAATACGATCAAGGGCAAGGGCGTTTCCTTTGCTGAGGAAATGGGATTTGCCTGCCATCACATGCAGGTCAGCGCCGCTCAGCTTGAGCAGGCCAAGAAAGAAATTGGCTAAAGGGGGATTGCAGCCATGTATGAAGATAAAAACATGAACGAGGCTTTCAGCGATATTCTGTTGAATATGATGAAGGATGACGAGCGAATTGTGGTCATGGAAGCAGACCTTGGCGGCGCACATAAGACCATTCAAATTCGTGAGAAATATCCGGAGCGCTTTTTTGATTGCGGTATTGCCGAGCAGGCGATGGTTTCGATTGCTGGTGGTCTGTCTGCCTATGGTTTTATTCCTGTAGCCAGTACTTTTACACCGTTTATGGCGCGTCGTGCTTGCGATCAGATTACGATTTCCTGCCTGTATGCAAAGCAGAACGTAAAGCTGTTTGGCTCTGATCCTGGTGTCACGGCTGAGAATAATGGCGGCACTCATATGAGTATGGAAGATATCGGTGTAATTCGCAGCATTCCTAACGTCGTTATGACCGAACCTGCGGATAATACACAGCTTGCAAAACTTATGCCCCAGATCATGAATTATCAGGGCACAGTGTATACTCGTATGTGCCGCAAGGCGGCTGTTAAACCGATCTTCAGTGACGATGAAGAGTTTGACCTGTCCAAGGCATATAAGATGCGTGACGGTAAGGATGTTTCCGTTTTTGCAACGAGCATCATGGTTGAGGAAGCCAAAGCTGCTGTTGAGCTGCTGGCCGCTGATGGAATTGAAGCGGATCTGATTGCTGTACATACGATTAAGCCCTTGGATGCTGAGACGCTTGCTGCATCTGCGCGCAAGACAGGTTGCGTTGTTACCTGTGAAAACAGCAATATCGTCGGTGGTTTCTATGCTGCTGTGCTGGAAGGCTTGAATCAGATGGATTGCCGCGTGCCTGTCAAGGCGATTGGTGTACAGGATCATTTCGGTGAAGTCGGTTTCCTGCCCGGCCTGAAAGAGAAATATCATATGACGGCTGCGGATATTGTCGCTGCTGTTAAGCAGGTTATGGCCAAGAAGTAAAGTCATACCAAGTTGCGATTGCAATGTATCATATAAAGCATATCCGTACTTGAAATCAGGTGCGGGTATGCTTTTTCATTTGTGCGGATGTTTCGGCAGTTTTAAGTTTCTTTTAAGGGTTTGCAGAATGCTTGCATCCGATTTTGCAGTGTTGTATGCTAAAAATGCGTTTATATGCAAAACAAGAAAGAGACGAGATAGAGCATGCAAAACCGACAAATGTCCAAAGCAAGCAAATACATGGCGCTTGTGATTGCCGCGATCCTGACGGTACAGCTGTTTTGTGGCTGCGGTGCACTGGATCGTTTTACCAAAACGCGCGTGCAATGGCGCGACGAAGCGGTGGGACGCGCGGCTGCTGTTTCGTTGGGCAAGCGAGAAAATGCGGCCGTATATTTTGATGAATTGGATCAGATTCGCGAGTTGATTCTGGTTAGTGATAAACCGGTTGACTTAACGGATGTCAGCGGATTGACTGGCTTGGAACGTGTGGATCTTTCGGGTGTACAGGTTTTGGACTATGCGCCGCTTTTGTTTTGCGAGAATCTGTCATATGTACGAGTAGGTGAAAACGTCGATTACGAGGCCAATATTGAAGCGTTGGAACAGCTTCAGGAGACGGTTTCAGATCATGATATTGATGTCGATGCAAATTATTGGTCTCATATGACGGCGACATTTGAAGATCCGGTGATTGAACAGGCGGTACGCGAGGCGCTTCAGATGCCGGAAGGACAGATGACGTTTGCTGATACGCGTAAGATTGACGTGTTAACGCTGAATGACGCTTCCTTGACGCATGTACAGGATCTGGAGAATCTGGTGCGTCTGCGTGAATTGACAATGCAACGTTGTAATCTTACGGATTTTGCACCGTTTACCACGCTTTCCTCACTTATGTATCTGAATCTGGAGGAAAATGAGATTTCCGATCTTTCCGGTATTGAGATGCTGACGCGACTTCAAGTGCTTTCCATCAGCCATAACCCGGTTGCGGATATTTCTATGTTGCCGCAGCTGCCACA
This sequence comes from Christensenella sp., assembly GCA_019420085.1. Lineage (GTDB taxonomy): Bacteria > Bacillota > Clostridia > Christensenellales > Maliibacteriaceae > RGIG9107. The sequence continues at coordinate 3,163 of JAHZHV010000016.1, read as the reverse complement.
TCTTTTTGCACTGTCGGCTGCCGGCTGCCCGATTTCTGATTTTACGCCGCTTGCATCAATTGAAAAACTTTCTAATCTTTCGTTGTCCGAATGCGGATTGGAAAAGATTGATTTTCTGCGAGATTGTGGCGAACTGTCGGTACTTTGGCTGGATGAGAATGAAATATCTGATCTATCCGCACTTTCACAGCTTTCCAACCTGACGGTTTTGGGGCTGACTTCTAACAGGATTACGGATATCACGCCGCTTTCCAAGCTGACGAATTTGACCAATTTGTATCTTGCTAACAACAATGTCAGCGATATTTCTGCGCTTGCACAGCTTTCTGCACTTCAAAGCTTGCAGCTGACAATGAACAATGTCTATGATGTATCGGTACTTGCGCAGCTGCCTGTATTGGACGAGCTTGGAATTTTGAGCAATCCTGTTACGGACTTTACACCGCTTGCGCAGCTTTCACGTCAGTGGAAACAAATTGATGTGGATTTGACACTTGCCAAGCAGGCAACGGATACTGCCGCACAGATTGCCGCAGACATTGCAGCGCAGGGATTGACGGGGGCAGATGCGGTGCGTGCGGCGCATGATGCAGTGATTAACCGTACCCGTTATGATCATAATGCCGCTGCATCCGGAGAGTTGGGCTTTGTTGTACAGTCAACTTATGCAGCACTGGTACGCGGCAGTGCGGTGTGTGTCGGATATGCGGAGGCTGTGGCGGTGATTTGCCGATTGCTTGGAATAGAGGCTTATGTAGTCAGCGGTACGGCCGGCGGAGTAGAACATGCCTGGACAATGTGCGTTTTGGATGGAACGGTGTATTATGTTGATGCAACATGGGATGACCCGGATGAGGGAAATTTGATCTATCGGGACTATCTGCTTGTGGATGAGGCTGTCATGCGGCAGAATCATGCGTGGGATGTTGCATTGTTTATGCCCAATGCGGCATAAGAAAAGAACAATTTGCCAGAAGGATGCCGTTGCCGTAGAAAAGTCTGCGGCGACGGCGTTTTGCCATTTTTCGCCTGCATACGCGCGGTTTGTGCATCGTCTGCGGCTATGATATAATAACGGCGTCGCCTTGTGACACGTATGGGAAAAACAAAGGGAGATGACCGCTTTTTGCGTACTGTGATTCTGGCTTCGGCGTCTCCAAGACGCGCCATGTTGTTGGATGCGGCAGGCGTTTCGTTTATTGTAGATGCCTGCCCGTTGCCGGAACTGGCGCCGCAGCAGGAGGGCGTGCGCTGGCATACGGCTTGTATTGCCATTCAAAAGGCGTTGTATGCCGCGGCACGGCATCCGGATGGTATCATTGTTGCAGCGGATACGGTTGTTGTGCTGGATGGTGTCTGCCTTGGAAAACCGCGCGATGCGGCACATGCATGCAGGATGTTGGAAATGCTTTCGGGAAGAACGCACAGCGTGCTGACGGGTGTATGTTTGATGGACATGCAATGCAACTGCCAGCATGTGTTTGTGCGGGAAAGCTACGTGCAGTTTGATACGTTGACACCACAGTGGATCGCGCAATATGTGGCTTCAGGTGAACCGATGGACAAGGCGGGCGCTTATGCCATACAGGGCGGTGCCGGTGAAAAGATTATAACGATACAGGGCGACTACGACAGTATTGTCGGATTGCCGGTGTGTGATGTTGTGCGCTGGCTGCAAAGCCGCAGTGAAGCGAAATGAAGGAGAAGCTATGTTTCGAAAGAGTTTGATTGCAAGAGGCGGAATGGCGATCGATCTTGGCACGGCGAATGTGCTTGTTTATTTGGCAGATGATGGCATTGTTGTGCGTGAGCCATGCGTCGTGGCAGTACAGACTGTCAAAGGTGTGCGTGAGGTTGTCGCTGTTGGGGAAGAGGCCAAACGTATGATTGGACGTACGCCCGGTAATATCAAGGCGATTCGGCCGCTGCATGATGGCGTTATTGCGGATTGTGAAGTAACAGAGGTTATGCTCAAGTATTTTGTGCGCAAGGCGCTTGGGAGCCGTTCTCTGTTTAAGGTCAAGCCGAACGTGGTTATCTGCGTTCCCTGCGGTGTAACGCAGGTTGAGCGCCGTGCTGTAGAAGAGGCGATTTTGCAAGCAGGCGCCTATGATGCAATTATTATTGAGGAGCCGCTGGCAGCAGCGATTGGCGCCGGTCTGCCTGTAGACGAGCCTACGGGCGTGATGGTTGTCGATATTGGCGGTGGTACAACGGAAGTAGCGATTATTTCTCTTGGCGGTATTGTCGCCAGTCGTTCTGTGCGTATGGGCGGCAATCGTCTGGATATGGCGATTGTTAATTATATCCGCAGAGTGTATAACGTTTCGATTGGCGAGTATACGGCCGAGGAATTGAAGATTGGGCTTGGGGCTGTGTATCCGACACAAAGTGAATCGCGGGCAACAGTTCGAGGTATTGATATTGAGCGGCATCTTCCCACAACGCTGGAGGTTTCATCACAGGATATTTATGAGGCGCTGCGGGAACCGGTTATGGCAATTATCGATGCAATTCATCAGACGCTGGAGGATACCCCCCCGGAATTGTCGGCAGACATCATGATTCGGGGTATCACGCTCACTGGCGGCGGTGCGCAGCTGCTGGGTTTGGATGCGTTGATTCACAGCGAGACGGGTATTCCGGCGCATGTATCCAAAAATCCGCTCGATGCGGTTGTTTTAGGGGCCGGAAAGGTGGTTGACGATCCGGCGACGATGCGTCTGATCGACGCGGCGCGTGCCTGATTGCTTCACGAAACCCGAAAAAGGGGAGGCGCTATGCGTAAGTTAAATAAGGGAAAGGGAATTTGGCAGCGCCTGCAAAGTCCCATTGTGATTACGATCCTTATTGTCATCCTCATTTTTGCCGTGTTGATTTGTGTTGGTGCGCTGCGTCATTCACGTGACGGGGAGACAACGGCATTGCAGCGTGGACTTGGGAGTATTGTAACATGGATTCAGACAGGGACGTCACGTCTGGGAGATGCTGTGGTTCATGTATTCCGAGGTCCATACTGGAATGCGGAGACAGTAGAGGAGTATTTGGCCCTGAAACAGGAGGTTGCTTCACTGCGGCGTGAAAACGAGCAATTGGATCAGATTCGTGATGAAAATGAGCGATTGCTGCAACTGCTTGATGCACAGAGTATGTATCAAACGTA
>JAHZHV010000159.1 GCA_019420085.1 Christensenella sp. | reverse complement strand
AAGCGAGATCATCAAAAAGCTGTTCCTTTTGGGCATCATGGCCACGATCAACAACGAGATCGACTTTGACACCGCGCAGCTTGTCTGCGACGAGTTCGGCGTCGAGCTGGAGCAGAAGCTGGAAAAGACGTTCGAGGATACGCTGCTGGATCAGGTGCAGGAGGACGAGGACGGGGAAAATCTGCAGGAGCGTCCGCCGGTTGTGACGATCATGGGTCACGTCGACCACGGCAAGACCTCGCTGCTTGACATGATCCGCAAGACGCATGTCACGGCCACCGAGGCAGGCGGCATCACGCAGCATATCGGCGCGTACTCCGTGACGCTCAACGGCCGCAGGATTACGTTCCTTGACACGCCCGGCCACGAGGCGTTCACGGCGATGCGTGCGCGCGGCGCGCAGGCGACGGATATCGCGGTGCTGGTTGTCGCGGCCGACGACGGCATCATGCCCCAGACGATTGAGGCGATCAACCACGCCAAGGCGGCGAACGTGTCGGTCATCGTGGCCGTCAATAAGATCGACCGCCCGGCGGCGAACGTCGAGCGCGTGACGCAGCAGCTGACCGAGTACGGCCTGGTGCCCGAGGAATGGGGCGGCGATACGATCGTCGTGCCGGTCTCGGCGCATACGGGTGAGAATATCGACCGCCTGCTTGAGATGATCCTGCTGGTGGCCGACGTCATGGAGCTTCGCGCCAATCCCGACCGCCGCGCCACGGGCATCATCATCGAGGCGCGCCTTGACAAGGGCCGCGGCCCGGTTGCAACGGTGCTGGTGAAAAACGGCACGCTGCGCGTGGGCGATACGATCGTCGCCGGTACGGCGTACGGCCGCGTGCGCGCGATGCAGAACGACCGCGGCGAACGCGTGACACAGGCAGGCCCCTCCGATCCGGTAGAGGTCATCGGCTTTAACGACGTGCCCGAGGCGGGCGACAATCTCTACGCCGTAGAGGAAAGCAGCCTTTCCCGCCAGGTGGCACAGGAGCGGCGCGACCGCCAGAAGGCCGAGCAGCTCAAGGCGATGAGCAAGGTGTCGCTGGACGATCTGTTCTCGCAGATTGAGCAGGGCAACGTAAAAGAACTCAACGTCATCGTCAAGGCGGACGTGCAGGGCAGCGTCGAGGCTGTGCGCACGTCGCTTGAAAAGATCTCCAACGACGAGGTGCGCGTGCGCGCCATCCACGGCGGCGTCGGTGCGATCACGCCGACGGACGTCATGCTTGCATCGGCGTCCAACGCGATCATCGTCGGATTCAACGTCCGTCCCCAGCCGCAGGCCAAGGAGGCCGCCGAGCAGGAGAAGGTCGACATCCGGCTGTACCGCGTCATCTATCAGGCGATCGAGGATATCGAAAACGCCATTCACGGCATGCTTGCGCCGGTATACCAGGAAGTCATTCTGGGCCATGTCCAGGTGCGCGAAGTCTACCGCGTCTCGCGCGTGGGCACCATCGCCGGCTGCTATGTGACCGACGGCAAGATCACGCGCAATGCAAAGGTTCGCCTTGTGCGCGACGGCGTCGTCGTACACGAGGGCGACATTGCCTCGCTGCGCCGCTTTAAGGACGACGTGCGCGAAGTTGCGCAGGGCTATGAATGCGGCGTCGGGCTTGTCAATTACAACGATATTAAACAGGGCGACCAGCTGGAAGCCTTTGTCAACGAACAGGTGGAGGCATAAAGCGGCGTTTCGGCCTGCGGGACGGTTTGCCCGCAGGCCGAAGGGCTTTGTGCCGGTTTTACACCGGGATAAATGAGGTGAAACACATGTCCGGCATTGTCAGGACGGATCGCATTGCAACACAGATGCAGCGCGAATTAAGCGATATTATTCAGCATTTAAAGGACCCCCGCATCGGGGGTATGGTCTCGGTGACGCATGTGGACGTCACGCGCGACCTGCGCCATGCCAAGGTCTATGTCAGCGTCTATGACGACGATGCGCGCGCGGCGCAGGACGCCTTTTCGGCAATCGAGGCCGCGGGCAGCTTCATCCGTCGGGAAATCGGCGCACGCATGATGATCCGCTACACGCCGCAGCTGCACTTTGTCTGTGACGACTCCATCGCCTACGGCGTGCGCATGACGCACCGCATCGACGAGGTTGTCGGCGGACAGACGCACGCAGACGAAAGCGAAGCGTAAAGCGGCAAAAAACGCGCGCCCGGGATGCACGCGCTTCGTGCGCCCGTGTGCCGCGGCAAAGGAAAAAAACGCGCGTCCGCACGCTGCCGGCTGTTTTTTTGCGGTATGCGCGGCGGAATCCGGCGGAAGGCCAAAACGCCCTTTGGCGGGGAAGCGGCGCGATGATGCGTCATGCACGCAGGCTGTGCCGCGCGGCAGACGGGCAAGTGAAAAAAACGGATCAAAGACAGACAGAAACGAAAAAAAGGAGTGCACCGGTCATGTACGAACCAATCAGGGAAGCGCTGTTTAGCGCGCGCCGCGTGGCGATCTGTGCGCACGTCAATCCCGACGGCGACGCGATCGGCAGCGCGCTTGCGCTGCGTCTGGCGCTCAATGCCCGCAATGCGGCGGCGACGGTGCTGCTTGCACAGGCGCCGGGACAGGAATATGCCTTTTTGCCGGGCATCGAAGACGTCGTATTGCCGCAGGAAGGGTCCTTTTGCGACGACTTTGACCTTGTTGTCTGTCTGGACTGCGCCGATTCGGGGCGGCTTGGCCCCTGGCAGTTTCTTCTTGAAAAAACGGGCCGGCCGGTTGTGGTGATCGATCATCACGTCACAAACGCAGGTTTCGGCGATTTTTCCTGCATCCGTGCGGAGGCGGCCGCCACGGGCCAGATTTTAACGTCCCTTTTCCTTGACTGGGGCGTTGCGATCGATGCCGGGATCGCGCTTTGCCTGTATACGGCCATCAGCACCGATACCGGCGGCTTTGCCTTTTCCAACACGCGGGAAGAGACGCTGCAATGCGCAGCGGCGCTTGTGGCGCGCGGTGCGGACGTGGCGCTTGTGTATCAGAAGGTGTACGCCACGCGCTCCCTTGCAAAGACGCGCCTGATTGCCCGTGCGCTTGGCAGCCTGCGCACCTACTGCGGCGGGCGTGTCATAACGGGCGTGCTGGATGCGTCGGATTTTGCCGCCTGCGGCGCGCAGCAGTCGGATACCGAAGGGATCATCGACTTTCTGCGCGATGTGGAAGGCTGCGTGGCCTGCGCGCTTTTGCGGGACGCCGAAGGCGGCGGCTGCAAGGTGAGCCTGCGCTGCGCCGAGGACTGCGACGTTGCGGCCGTGGCGGCGCGCTTCGGCGGCGGCGGCCATCGTGCGGCGGCTGGATGTTCGCTTGCGGTGCGCGCGCACGAGGCGGAGCGCCTGCTTGCCGCGGCGCTTACCGCGTGCGTGGAAGAAAAGGACGCGCCATGAACGGTGCGGTGAATTTTTTAAAGCCGCCGGGGATGACCTCCAGCGACGCGGTCGTGTGGCTGCGCTGGGTGCTGGGCACGAAAAAGTGCGGGCACGGCGGAACGCTCGATCCGGCTGCCTGCGGCGTGCTGCCGGTTCTTGTGGGCAGCGGGACAAAGCTGTTTGACCGGATGCTGGCGCATCAAAAGACGTATGCGGCGACGATCCGCTTCGGGAAAGCGACCGATACGCTCGATGCGCAGGGCAGGGTCCTTGCCGAAACCGGCGCGCTGCCCGATGACGCGGCGCTGCGCGCGGCAATGCGGCGCTTTACCGGGCAGATCGAGCAGACGCCGCCGCAGTATTCGGCCGTGCGCATCGGCGGACGGCACGCCTATGCACTGGCGCGAAGCGGCGCGGCGGTGGACATGCCCACGCGGCGCGTGACAATCGAGGCGCTGGAGGGCCCCGTCTGGCACGATGCGAAAACGGCGACCATCCGCGTGCGCTGCTCGGCGGGGACGTACATCCGCACATTGGCATCGGATCTTGCCGCCGCGTGCGGGAGCCTGGGGTATCTATGCGCGCTGACGCGCGAAAAAAGCGGCGATTTTGCCATTTGCGACGCGCTGTGCGTGGAGGAACTGCTTTCGATGAAAGAAGCGGGACGCATTGCCGAGGCCGTGGTGCCGGTTGCGCGTCTTCTGCGCGATCTGCCGGCGCTTACGCTGCACGATGCGGCGTGCCGCCGCGCCTGCAACGGCGCAAAGCTCTGTGCGGACGACGTTTGCGGCGACGTGCAGGCAGGTCGGGAATACCGCGTGTTTGCGCCGGACGGCACGCTTGTGGGCGTGTTTGCCGCGGATGCCGGCGGGCTTTTTGTGCGCACGATGCTTTATGCACCGCATGCGGCGGAGAAAAAGGCATAGCCTGCGCGCTTTGCGCGGGAAAGAACGCGCATGTATCCTGCGGCAGCGCCGCCGCAGGGGGAGAGAAAGAAGATTTTCCGCTTTCGCGCCGGATTGCGCGCGAAGCGCTTTTTTAGGAGGATACGACGTGAAAAAATCCGGTTTTCAGAAGTTTCTGGCGCGCATGGGCGTCGAGCGGGTGGACGAGAGCGATCCGTTCAACATTTCCGATCTGCCGCAGGATTTTGACAGGCAGGATGACGGCGTGCAGGAAAATCTGTGGCAGGACGCCGAAGCGCCCGCGTTTATTCCGGACGCACCGGCAGTGCGGCGCGTAAGGACGCAGCAGGAGGCCGAGGCGCCGGTGGTCACGCGCCGCGCGGCGACGGTGCGAAAGCGCCGCGTTTCCGCGGACGTGCGGCCTGCCGCGCCGCTTGCGGGGACGGGGCAGATGCGTCAAAGCGACGAGGTGGACGATCTGATGGATGATCTTCTGGCCGAAAGCACGCTGGATGCATGGATGCAGCAGGAAGTGCAGCAGACGCAGACGCCGCCGGCTGAAAACGCGGATGCACACGATGCGCTTGCCGCGGCGATTGAAGCGGATATCCAAAACGCGCCGGGCGCGGCGCAGGACGGGGCTGCGGCGCAGGAAACGGAAGCGGACGCGGCGCAACAGGCGGCGGAACCCGTTGCCGAAACGGCGGCGGATTTGCCTGCGGATGAGGCGGTGCAGGAACTGCAGAGGCAAGCGGCGGCGCTTGATGTATTTGCGCCGGAAGAAGAGGAAAACGGCACAGCGGCCGAAGCGGCGCCGGCGCAGAAGCCCCTGCAGGAAGCGCCCGGCGTCGTGGAACAGGCTTCGGCGGGCGCGCCGGTTCTGCAGACGCCGCCGCAGGAAGATTCCGGCGTGCGCGAGGCGTTTGTACGGCCGCACAATCACGGCGTGGTCGTCGTGCTTGGCATGTTTGACGGCGTGCACGCGGGGCATCAGCACATGCTGTCCATGGCGCGGCGCGACGCAGACCAGCTGGGGCTGCCGCTTCATGTGGTGACGTTCTATGAGCATCCGGCCTCGATTTTGACGGGTGCGCCGGTGCCGTATCTTTCGACGCTGGAGGATCGCATCGGCCTTTTGACGCAGCATGGGATGGACTGTTTCGACGTCTA
>JAHZHV010000158.1 GCA_019420085.1 Christensenella sp. | reverse complement strand
CTGCGCATACTCATCCGCCTGACGTACATCCAGCACGACGGCATCCGGCTGTGCATCCATCATCTGTTTTGCCGCTTCTGCATCAATTCTGTGATATTCCGTCTGCGCTGCACATCCGCCAAAGCAGGCGGTGACGGCCAAAAGTGCCGCGGTCAGTCCGCGCGTGATGCGTTGTTTCATGTTCTTCACCCTCCGCTTTTCCAGTTCATTGTGTCTGCTGCTGTACGCGCAGCGCTTCCTGTTCCGCCCTGGTCATCGCCCTGTCGCAGAAAAAAGCGATCCCCGTAATGCCCGCAAGGCTCAGCGCAAGCCGCAGCAGCATAAACGAAACGCCAAGGTTTGCGGCTTCAAACGTCAGCATCGGAATTTTCGTCGCAGACCACGCACCGATAAACAACAAAACGTTAAAGAAGCTGCTTCCTTTTTTGAGCATCACCGCTGCAATGGGAAAGGCTGCATATAGCGGTCCTGCCGCCGCCGAACCCAGGACAAGCGCGATCAGCGCGCCCTTGAACCCGGAACCTGCGCCAGTAAAACGCATCATCGTCTGCCGGTCAACCCATACATCGAGCAAGCCCAAAAGAATGAATACGGGCGGAATGACGGCAAGCATCTCCAACACATTCTGTCCCGTCACGCGCAATGCCTGCAGTCCGATTTTCGGCCACAATGCACCGACGACGGCATAGACAACTGCCAGCAGCAAAAACGCGCGGTATCGCCTGACAATCTTATATACATTCATAAAATCGCTCCGATCAAAAGCGCCGCAAGGACGCTGAAGACAAGCGCCGCCGCATTGCGAAGCAGCGTAAGCTTCCTGCCAAAGGTCTGCATTTCAAGCGGCATCGTAACCGCGCCGACCATGGTCAGCGTCGAAACAAAAGCAGCGATCTGCATGTATCCCGCGCCATTTTGCAGCAGTGCCGCAGCAAGCGGAAACGCAACAAATCCGGGGATCAGGGTCACGGACCCCAGAACCGACGCCGCCAAAAGTCCCCATGCGCCGGATTTTTCTCCAAGCAGCATCGATATCGTCTCGGGACTGAGCACCGCAAGGGCAAGACCAATCAAAAGCAATACTGCCGAAAACTGCGGCAGAATATTTTCAAAAGACTTCCATGCCTTTTTCAGCGCCTGACGCGTCTTTGTCCTGTCGCGCACGAAGGACACAGCAAGCCCAATCCCCGCCAGCGCATAGACAAGATAGGTAAACATAAGCGCCTCTTACTTTTCCCCGTCCTGGAAGATCATATCAATGCCGCGCTGCAGCGTCTGCGCATCCAGCGCGCCGACAGCCTTGGCTACGATATAACCGTCCGCATCGATAAAGTACGTCGACGGCAGCGATGTCACCGCATAAGAGACTGCGGCATCCATCTCCACGTCATAGTATACGGGCATGGAAAACCCTCGCCCTGCAAGATAATCCTGCGCCGTCTGCTGCGTCTCACGGGAACCGTCGGTCATGTTAACCATGACAAAATGAACATCGTCGCCCTGCTGCGCATACGCCGCATCAAAATCCGCCATCTCGCTCTTACACGGGCCGCACCAGCTTGCCCAGAAATTCAGCACGACGGGCTTTCCTTCAAAATCCGACAGCTGCACGGAATTGCCCTGCGCATCGACAACGGTAAAATCCGGCGCCTCGACCTTTTCCTGCTGCGTCTGATCCGCCTGCACCGGAGAAAAGGATGCACCAAGGCGCGTATACAGCACATATGCCGCGCCGAGAACCACAACAAGCGCAAGCATCCAAATAAGCAGTTTTTTCTTCTGATTCATCGCTTTTACCCCCTTTTAGCTCAGCAGCGTCAGCACGCGTCCCAAAACCCCTGTGGCCATCAATATGCCGATCACCACAAGCAGCCAGCCGCATACGCGGTTGATGATGTCATAATGGCGCTTAATCCAGTCAAACGTGCTTTTGAGTTTATCGATCAGCACCGCGCTGAGCAAAAACGGCACGCCAAGGCCAAATGCGTAAGCAATCAGCATCAGCGTCCCCGTCAGCGCATGTCCCTGCTGCGAAGCAAGCATCAGCGCCGAGCCCAAAAATGCGCCGACGCACGGTGTCCAGCCGACGGAAAATACGATTCCAAACAGCATGGTGGAAAAAAAGCCGGGATTCGAAAGATCAAGCCGCGCATTGCTGCCGCGCAAAAATCCGAGGCGGAATACGCCCAAAAAGCTCAGACCAAAGAAAACGACAATTGCACCGGAGACAAGATTAACCGCCGTTTGATGTGCCTTTAAAAAACTGCCGACGCTGCCTGCAAGCGCCCCCATCGCCGCAAATACAATCGTAAACCCCAGCACGAATCCAATGGCGCTTGTCAGCGTCTTTTTCATCGTGCGCTGCGTGCCGCCGGCAAAATAGGAAACATACACCGGCAGCATTGGCAAAAGGCATGGGGAAATAAACGTGATGACACCTTCCAGAAAACAAATCAAATACTGCATATTCTTATCCCTTGCGCGGCTGTGTGGCAATCGCTGTCAGGAATCCGATCAACCCCGCGTATCCGGTCATCCAGACAGGATCGGATGTAATGGCACAGCCATTGACACAGCTGAAAAAAATGTAATACAAAAAACCGATCATCGCGCTGCCGGCCGTAAACAGCACCATGCGAAGCCAGCGGTTCATTTTTCTTCCATGTTCCATCAGCCGCCGCTCCCTGCCAGATATTCTTCCACAGCATGCGCCGCAACTGCGCCGTCACTGGCCGCAGTAATCACCTGCCGCACCGCCTTGGTTCGCACATCGCCAACCGCAAAAACGCCGGGCACGCTTGTACGCGTGGATTCATCCGCCGCGATATAGCCGCCTGCATCAAGCGCCAGTTTTCCCTGTACAAGCGCCGTAGCCGGATCACGCCCGATGCTGACAAATACGCCGTCGCATGGCACATCCTGCAATTGATGCGTCTTGACATTTTCAAGCGTAATACCGCGAAAAGTACCGTCATGCAGCAACGCGGCAACCGTACTGTCCCAATAGAACGTAACATTCGGCGTATGTTCAAGCTGTGCGGTCGTGACCTTTGCCGCACGCAGTGTGTCGCGCCGGTGGACCAGCAAAACTTCCTTGCAGATGCGTGCCAGAATCAGCGCATCCTGCACCGCCGTATTACCGCCGCCGATGACCGCAACGCGCTTGCCGCGGTAAGCCATGCCGTCACAGGAAGCGCAGTGATGCACGCCGCGTCCAACGAGCGATTCTTCTTTTTCCAACCCCAGCGGACGCGGCGTTGCGCCGGTGGCCAGAATCAATGCGCGCCCTTCGAAGACGCCGGCGTCCGTATGCGCACGCTTGTACGGACCTTCCAGTTCCAGAGACTGCACCTGTACAAGATGCGTCTGGGCGCCAAATCGCTCCGCGCCGCGGCGCATACGCGTACCAAGTTCGAAGCCATCCACCCCTTCGTCAAATCCGGGGTAATTGTCAATCTGGGTCGTCAGCGCCATCTGTCCACCCTCGGACAGCTGCTCCAGCACCGCTGTACGCAGGCCCGCTCTGGCGCAGTACAGCGCCGCAGTGTAACCGCCCGGCCCGCCGCCAACAATCAATACGTCATACCGTTCCTGTTCCTGCGCCATCTTATTTCACCTCAAAGATTTTCTTTTAAGAATTCGTCAATTTGCGCCTTGGTCTGCGGCACCGTCAACGAGGCAACCGCCTCACCGTCGCGCATGAGCAGCAGCGTCGGCACAATCTCCACCTGATAGGCTTCGGCAAGCGCGCTTTCCTGGTCGATATTGACGCGCGCCGCGCTCAGACGATCCTGCCACTGCTGTGCAATCTGTTCAAATGCCGGACCAATGCGGCGGCAGTATACGCACCACGGCGCCCAGAATTCTACAAGCACCGTCTTTTTTTCTTCCTTTACCGCCGTTTCAAACGCCGCGGTATTCATATCCATAATCTGCACTGAGAAAACTTCCTTTCTTTAATTGGGATGATATCAGTATACCCAGCAGGCAGGACATCTTCCGTGATTTTATCACAAAAGCCACGCAATGCAAAAACGGCCGTCCATCCGTCTGAATCATCCGGATAAACGGCCGCTTCTTTTTTTCGTATACGGCGCTTTTTTCGCATTCGTACGTGCACAAAAACTGTCCGTCTCGCGTCAACGCAATCGTCACGTCACCGCCCACTGCAACGCAGGCCACGTTCGTCCAGTTCTGTACATCGCACTGTCCGGCGCTGTTGTCGCCTGCCGCCACAACCGTACCGTCGGCGCGCAGCCCGACTGTATGCGCATTTTCCCCCCCCCCGCATATGCTGACTATATTGCTCCAGTCGGAAACATTGCATTGCCCGGCCTGATTTGCACCGGCCGCTGCAACCGTACCGTCCGCACACAGCGCAGCCAGATGCCGTTCGCCTGCACTTACAGAAACAATATTCTGCCATGAAGACGTCCCATACAACCCGTCATCCCAGCTTCCCGCCACTGCAAGCGTACCGTTTGCACGCAATCCGACCGTATACCGCGAACCGGCACAAACGGCGATCATATCCTGCCATCCGGTTACATTGCACTGTCCCAAGAAATTGCCGCTTTTCACCAGCGGCATCGCTTTCACGGCGCCATCGTCATACAGCGCTGCGATATGCTTGTCCGTCACGCACAGTGTCTGCCGATACGCCAGATCATCCCACAAATCGCCTGCCCGCTGTCTTGCATCCTTAAAGTCATATGCCTCGCCATACGCCATCGCCGCATGTACCGTATCACCCTGCGCAAGCAGGATATTGCCTCTTCGATACGCAAGCACCGGCGCAATTGCTATGCGCCAGGTCATAAGTATGGCAAGCAACACAACCACAACGCATGTGCCGATGAGTATAAGCCGCCTCTTTTCCCGCCTGCGTCAACAGATGATACAGGTCGTTTGCCAACACGGAATCCGGCGTACGCGCACCGGTTTCGTCCGTCTCCTTATAGCAGAGGAATACGTCAAACGGTTTTTCCTGCCCGGAGATCGCCAAAATTCCTTTTTGAATTTCGTTGATCTGCCGTGCTTCCTGCTGATAAAGCATCCGCTGCCGTTCATCGGCATGTGCAAGCGCCGCTTTATAATCTTCATCATCCAGCACGGATGTAAACTGTGCGCGATTCACCGTCGGCACGCGCCTGTGCGTCTGGGGATCTTCGACATACTCCACACCATAACGGCACAGGACGATTGACCAATACGCCTCTGCATCGGTCGCGTCCTCATTAAAAAGATCGCTTCCTGCGACTGGTGCACAATAAGCTGTGTCAGGCAATTGAAGTCTTCACTGGGATGTTTCCAGATAAACGTCATGTTATCCCCTTCATACTTGAGAACTTCCGCAATCTGTGCCATTATTTCTTTCCTCCATCGCTCTTTGCCGGCATTTTCGCTTCACCACTGATCACCAAAGCGGCGTCAATCCACGCTGAAAAAACACACTGTAAAGCGCCCTGTTACCGATATGCGCGCATCCAATACCATATTCGTATCGTATTTGTCAATCATCTGCACGATCCTGCTTTCACATGCAGCAAAAGGGGGAGCAGCAGCTCCCCCTTTTGTTTTTTCATATTTCTTTGCCACAGAATACATACACTGCTTCACTTACATGCGCCGTCATGTTCCGCTTCGTGCTCGTGACAGACTTCGCCGGTGGATTCCAGTTCCCCGTGCGCAAAGCGTATCGCCGTTTCCTGCACATCGCCTTCAATACCAACGATCACCTGTACGCCACGCTCTTGGAAAATATCTACCGCGCCGCCGCCCATGCCGCCGCTTACGATCACCTGCGCGCCGTGATCCGCCAGAAAATTCGGCAAAAAACCCGGCTTGTGACCGGGATTTTCCACGCGCGTCTGTCCGGTAATGCGTCCATCTTCCACGTCAAAAAATACAAAGCTTTCACAATGTCCAAAATGCCGGGCAACCTGGCTGCCCTGTGCCGCTACTACCAGTTTCATTTGTACATTCTCCCTTCTTACTGTTTAAAAAGCTGCATCGTCTTTTGATAAACCTGCCGCAGCGCAAGCGCCGCGGGCGAATCGCCAAGCGCCGGATTGCGCGCATCGTTGACCGCCGCAATAACCGCCTCGTCATAGGGAATGCACCCTGCAAACGGAATCTGTTCCCGCGCGCAGAATGCCTGAATCTGCGCTGTCCAATGCGCATTGACGTCCCATTTATTGACGCATACCACAAGCGATGCGTCAAACATCCGCACCGTCTGTACAAGGCGCTGCATATCGCTGTATCCGCTGTTGGAGGCTTCGGCAACAATCAGCACAAGATCCACACCGCCCGATGACGCAATCACAGGACAGCCAATGCCCGGTGCACCGTCGATCACGGCAAATGCCGCATCTGCCGCCTCGCGCTGCAGCTGCATTTTAACCTGTGAAACCAACTTGCCCGAGTTGCCGCGTCCCATCCGCAATTGTGCCGTGGAAAATACGCGCGAAGCATCCCGATATAGCAAAACTGTGCCCGCTTCATCCGGCTGAAGCGTCACTGCCCCATTTTTGCACACATAGGCGCAGACACCGCATCCTTCGCAGGCATACGCATCTACATGCGCACCGCCATCTGCTGCATCGATGGCACCAAAGGCGCAATGCATCGCACAGATACCACAGCCCGTACAGCGTGCCGGATCGATCACCGCCCGCTCGCCGCCAAAAAACGGTGTCTGCTGCACCGGTACCCCTGTTTGCAGAACCAGATGCAAGTTCGGTGCATCCACGTCGCAGTCGGCAACCGCCCGCGCTGCGGAAAACGCTGCAAACGCCGCTGCCACCGTCGTCTTGCCCGTACCGCCCTTGCCGCTTAAAATCAAAATCTTCTTCATTGTGCCATCTCCCCGATACGCGCAAGCAGCGTCTGAAAGCGCATCTGCCATGCCGCCGGCTGCGTCAGAGCGACAATTTCACCTCTGGCACATGCCTGCGCCACCTGACGCGTATAGAAAAAACGTTCCAAAACAGCAAGACCATTTTGGCTGCAGTATGCTTCCAGCGGTTCATACGGCACCGTCTGCTTGTTGATCACCACTGCACAGGGCTTTTTCAGCACCCGGACCAGTTCATGTACCATCGCAAGATTATGCAGGCCAAACGCCGTCGGTTCCGTCACCAGTAAACAGAAGTCCGCATTTGCCGCGCAGCCGCCCGCAAGGCACGCACTGCCCGGCGGTCCATCGATGACCTTGACCGGCGCATCAATTACATCCGAAGCATGCAGCACAGCATGCACAATAGGCATCCCGGACGCCTCACCCGGCTCCATTTTTCCGCCAATTACGCTGAGTCGCCCCACTGTGGCCTGCTGCAGCAATCCCACGCGCCGCGGCTGCATCGTTACCGCATCATGCGGACATACCAGCGCACAGCCGCCGCAGGAGTGACACATTTCGGCAAAAACGCGCGGCGCATGTCCCACACACATTAAGGCATGAAACCGGCAAAACGAAACACACGCCCGGCAGGCATCGCAGCACGCTTCATCAAAAGCAGGAACGAACCGGCATACCTCCTGCCGCCGTGCATCTGCCACAGAAAAAAACAGGGCACCGTTTGGCTCTTCCACATCGCAGTCGGCATATACGGCGCCGTCACGCAGTCCGGCAGCCGCCGCAAGATTGACCGCCACAAATGTCTTTCCCGTACCGCCTTTCCCGCTTAAAACCGCAATTTTCATTTTCTGCCGTGGAACCCTCCGTGAAATTTTTCAAGCAACGAAAGTTTTCCGCAGCGCAACGCATCCATATTTTGGGAAATATCCCCTTCACAGGCGCGGTAAATCGCAATCTTCGCCTCACGCAGAACCTGTGCGGCATTTTCTCCGCAGCGTATCGTAATCAATGCATCTGCGCCCTGATCCACGATAAACTGCGCCGCCTGCACTCCTGCGCCGCTTTGTGATGCAACTGCCGGATTTTCCAGGAACGTCACTTCTTCCTTCTTTGTGTCTGCCACAGCAAAATACGGCGTACGCGCAAAGACAACGCACACATCCTTTTGGTTATCATCCGCGGCAATCATCACCCGCATTGCATCTTTCCTCCTTTTTGCAAAACCGCCATTCCAATACTGGCATATGCCATTTTCAATTTCACCATACCACCGTTTTTATCATATGTCAACAAACGTTTGACAGACAGCCGCACGCTGCCCTATACTTGCCATATTGGGAGGTAGGAAAACGCGTATGGATTTTATATCATATTTTCCTGTATGGGAGAAGTTGACCGCGCAGCAGCAGCAATACATTCGTCAGTCGGTCACACTGCGCAGCGTCCGCGAAGGGACGCTGCTGCATGGTCAGTCCTCGGAATGTCTGGGACTTCTGCTGATTGCAAGCGGACAGCTTCGCGCCTATATCGTCTCGGACCAGGGACGTGAAGTTACGCTGTACCGCCTTTTTGAACGAGATCTGTGCCTGTTTTCAGCGTCCTGCATGATGCGCAGCATTCAGTTTGACATCTGTATCGAAGCAGAACGAGATACGCAGGTGTGGGTCATTCCCCCCGACGTCTTCCAGCGTCTGTCACAGGAGTCCGCTCCCGTTGCCAACTATACAAACGAGATCATGAGCAGCCGCTTTTCTGAAGTCATGTGGCTGATCGAACAGATCATGTGGAAGAGCTTTGATAAGCGTCTGGCCACATTTCTTATACAGGAATGTGCCGTGGAAGGCACGCACATGCTCCATATCACCCACGAGCGCATCGCCAACCATCTGGGCAGCGCGCGGGAAGTCGTCACGCGGATGCTGCGCTATTTTCAAAGCGAAGGCATGGTA
>JAHZHV010000157.1:18324-24866 GCA_019420085.1 Christensenella sp. | reverse complement strand
CCTTGTTTCGGCTCGTAAGGGCAAAAACAAGGGAAAATACATGAAAACCGAGCATAGAACAGGCGAAAAGCCTTGTAATATCAATGGTTTTAGGAATTTTGAGTTTTTAATAACAATTTGACAAACAATATGAGATATTTTAGGGGAGTGCAATTGTCATGCAAACGATTGAACGCTGCGTTGATGCGCCTGTCGGCAATTTTCGCTATGCCGTACTGGATTTTGACGGCACCATTTCGCTCGTACGCGAGGGGTGGCAGCAAATCATGCTGCCCTATTTTACCGACGAGCTATATCAAACACCCGGCGGTCGCACATTGGGGGAAGATGGATGTTATACCCTCGCACGGGATTTCGTCACACGGCTGACAGGCAAGCAGACAATCTATCAGTGTATCCGCCTGACAGAAGAGATCACCCGTCTTGGCGGTACCCCTTTGGAAGCACAGGCTTACAAAGACGAATACCATGCACGTCTTTTGCGGCGCATCGACCATCGCTTGCGCGGCCTTGCCGATGGTTCCATCGATCCGGAAACACTGACGGTACCCGGATCCTATGCGCTTTTACAGATGCTCCTGGATCACGGCGTCACGCCCTATCTTGCCAGCGGCACAGATGAACCCTATGTATTGAATGAAGCGCATCTTCTGGGGGTAGACCGCTATTTCGGCCCGCATATTTACGGTGCGCAGCGGGATTATAAAACGTTCTCCAAAAAAATGGTCATCGAACGCATCTTGCGGGAAAACAATCTTTCCGGCGAACATCTGCTTGGCTTTGGCGATGGCTATGTAGAAATTGAAAACATCCGCCAGGCCGGCGGCTTTGCGGTCGGCGTCGCCAGCAATGAAGCCGAACGAAAGGGCATCGATGCATGGAAACGCGAACGTCTCATTGGCGCAGGCGCCAACATCATCATCCCCGATTATCGCGACATCGGCGCTTTGGAACAGGTTCTGTTTGGCTAAACACATATTGTATTGCTTTGCGGTATTCTGACAAGGAGGTTTTGATTTGCATGCCGTTTCAACAATTTGACCGATCGCGCCTGCACTGTCTGCCGATCGCGCAGCGCGTACATGACCTTGATCTGAGCGTAATGCTGGATCCGGATCGCGACACCGACTACCGGCACGAAAAAATCGACATTCTGGCCGAACGCATCCGGTCAGCACGCAAGCGCGGCGCAGCCGTAATGCTGATGATGGGCGGACATGTGATCCGCTCCGGTGCAGCGCCCTGCCTGATTCGCCTGATGCAGGAAGGTTATATTACGCACTTTGCCATGAACGGTGCAACTGCCATTCACGATTTTGAGTTTGCACATCTTGGCGCAACGACAGAAAGTGTGGCCAAATACATCTCCGAAGGACAATTCGGACTATGGCAGGAAGATGCCATGTATAACGAGGCTGTCAATCAGGGCGCTGCCGACGGCCTTGGTTTCGGCGAGTCGCTTGGGCGTTACATCGTCCAGAAAAAGTTTGCCCATCGCGACATCAGCCTGCTTGCAGCCTGCTATGAATCACAGATTCCCGCAACGGTACATGTCGGCGTCGGTTGCGACATCGTCCATGAGCAGCCAAATTGCGATGGCGCTGCGCTTGGCCTTGCAAGCTATCGGGACTTCCTGATTTACGCCAATACGATTGAAAATCTCGAAGGCGGCGTATTTTTGAATTTCGGTTCTGCCGTCATCGGTCCGGAAGTGTATTTAAAGGCACTGTCGATGGCGCGCAACGTCGCCAAACAGGAGGGACGGCAGATTACGCATTTCACAACTGCCGTACTCGATCTTCTGGCGCTTGAGGATCAGAATATCCACGAAGCGCCTCCCAAGTCTGATCCGCGTTACTACTTCCGTCCGTGGAAGACCATCATGGCACGCACCGTAGCGGATGGCGGAGAAAGTTTCTATATTCAGGGACAGCACAAAGATACCGTGGCGCTTTTGACACAGCGCCTGCTTCGGGGGTGACATGCCATGCGCCGGGAACGTCTGAAGGAGCTTTTGACACGCTTTGCATCACTCAACATCGTCGTCGTCGGTGATCTTTTCCTGGACCACTGGTTTGAAGTCGATCGCAATCTGGACGAACCCTCTCTTGAAACGGGACTGACCGCCTATCAGGTTGTACGCAAACGTCCTGCTGCGGGTGCAGCAGGCACGGTAATGAACAATCTGGCAGCGCTTGGCGTAGGAAGTGTACGTGCCGTCGCACTGCTTGGCAACGACGGAGACGGTTTCGAGGTTCAAAAAGCGCTGCATGCACGCGGCATCAATACCGACGGCATCGTGACAGATGACAGCGTCGTGACGCCGGCCTATAACAAAACGCTCTTTGTCCGGGACGGTATGCCGCCGCAGGAGACAAACCGATTGGATGTAAAAAATCGCAGTGTTACACCACTGCGAATCCAGGACAAACTGATCGAAAACCTTCTTGCTGCCGCAGAAGGCGCGGACGCCGTCATGCTGCTTGATCAGCTCATGGAGGAAAACTTCGGTGTCGTCACCGACCGCATGCTGCAAGCAGTGCGCACGCTTGCAAAGGATCGCCCCGACTTGTTGATTTACGGCGATTCACGCGGTTTCATCCACAAGTTTACCGACATGGTGATCAAATGCAATAACCACGAAGCACTCGGTCTTACCGGTTCGCCGGACGAAGAGACATTTGACCGTGACAGTGTTTTTAGTGCAATGGATCAGATTCGTATGCGCACGGGACGTCCTGTATTTATTACCTGCAACCGCCATGGTGTTGCAGCTGAATGGGAAGGTACAAAGACGCTCGTTCCTGCCGTACAGCAGAATGGACCTATCGATATTTGCGGTGCGGGCGATGCGTGCAGCGCCGGTATTGTCAGTGCGCTTGCCGCCGGTGCAACACACATTGAAGCTGCACAGATGGGAAATCTTGCCGCCGGTGTCACCGTCCGCATGTTGGGACAAACCGGTGCGGCAGAAGCACAAAAAGTACTCGCACTATTTGATGAACAGCACACGCTATTTGAATCCGTGTAAATCATCACACAAAACACAAACTTTTATTGCGCGGCACCTGCCGCGCTTTTTGTGTATGCTCTAAAATGGCGTCAAATCATTCATTTGTGTGAACATATCATTGTCGCTTTTCTATATATACAGGCAAAAGTATACAATTCATCTTTGCATTTGTCTCTTGCACACACGCGGGATGTTCTCTATAATAATGCGAGAGATTTTCAACAACTATATGCAACGGAGGAACCAGGTATCATGTTAGACGTTATTGCAATGGGCGGCGCGGTATTCGATTTCGGCATTGTACTGCGCAAAATGCCCGGATTTAATGAAAACGGAGACGTGTTGTCCGTCAGCTGGCAGGGCGGCGGCAAAGTTGCCACAGGTGTCGTAGCGACGGCCCGCCTGGGCGGCAAATGTGCCTACTACGGCGCTTGCGGCGGCAGTGTCGGGGAGTTCATCATCAATGACTTTGTACGGCACGGCATCGATGTGTCTCACATCTACCGTCATGATGATCAGGAAAGTGTGCTTGTCGTCACGCTTGCAGACAAGTCCAACGGCGGACGCAGCTTCCTTCCCACCTCTCCTTTTTCCACCACCCCCAGACTCCATATGGAAGAACTGGATGAAGCGTTTCTTGCACAGGCCAAGTATCTGTTTGTCTGCGATGCCGATGCACCTACGCTGGAAGCAGTGCGCATGGCACGCCGCAACAACGTAAAAGTTCTGGTGGACCTGGACAGTTACAATGAGAAAATCATTGAAAACCTCAAGCTCTACGACGTGATCATCCCGTCTGAATTCGTCTACAACAAGCACTTTGGCGGCAAAGGCGATTATGAAGAAAACATCCGTGCATTCAAAGCGCTGTGCAATCCCGATGCCACGGTTATCTTTACGCTGGGCGAACGCGGTCTGATCGGTCTGGACGAAAACGACGCATTCTTTACGCTTCCCAGCTTCAAGGTTGACGTCATGGATACCACCGGAGCGGGCGATGTATTCCACGGCGCATATCTTGCCGGATTGCTTCGCGGCATGGATATCAAAACCTGCGCGCGCTTTGCAAGCGCCGTATCGGCAATCAAATGCACACGTGCCGGCGGCCGCGCAGGCATTCCCAATTACGAAACGGTTTCACGCTTCCTTGAGACGGGTGAAATTGATTACACGGAAATTGACGAGCGCGTCAAAATGTACTCTAAAATGCCGTTGTAACAAACTGCAGCCTTCGTATAACAGCGCGCAGCACCTGCTGCTTTTGCAGGTACCGCGCGCTGTTTGCTTCTTCCTGATCTATGCCCTGTCCGTTTCCCGGATCAACGGGATCCACTCGGCGTACTCTTCCAGCGGGTTTAACTGCATGGCCTGTTCGATATAGTGATACGCCAACGCATCTGCACCCGGCGGTGAAAGCAGCGCAAACACATAATACCCCAGCAAAAAACTCAGATGCGCTGCCTGGCAGCGCTGGGTATGCGCCGCACAGGCATGTTGTGAATTCAGCAATACAAAAAACAAATTGACTTTGTCGGCATCATCTGCCTGCGCATAGAATACATCCAAATCTTCCGTACGGATGCGCAATACATCCTGCTGCCGAATCAAAGGCTCATTCCAGTCCACTCGAAGTTTCACGCGCGGTCACTCCTTTTTCGTGTTGGCAAGAAGGAAGCGGATATGTGATTGTCAAAAAACGTCCATTCATCAGTTGTTTTGAGTGTAACATATCTTTGCAATGCTTTCAACACGCATGTTTCGCACGCAAAACAGATCTTGTCAAATCACTGCATTTTCCAGTATGATGACGCTGTGCCATCATCAATACATATCGACTTTCCTGCTTTTAGAGGAGGTGTTCTGCGTCCGACGTCTTATGCAATCCCTTCGCACATCAATTTGTGCATTGTCGCGTTTTGAGCGGTGTCTCTGGCTGTGTTCCGCCTGTGTCGTGAGTCTTTCATTCTTCCTTGGCGACGCATCCCGTCCATTGACGCTTGTAGCATCCCTGTGCGGCGTAACCTCTTTGATTTTTATTGCCAAAGGAGATGTACTGGGACAGTTTCTCACCGTTGCATTCAGTATGCTGTATGCCGCTGTATCACTGGAGCTTCGCTTCTATGGTGAAATGATCACCTATCTTTTTATGACACTGCCAAGTGCTGTTGCTGCCATTGTAACCTGGCTTCGTCATCCGTTTGAGGCCGGTAAAAACGAAGTCGCAATTGCACATCTGCGGTTACGGGATAAAATAGAAACGGGGATTTTGACCATATTGGTTACGTTTGTTTTTTTCTTCATTCTGCGCGCGCTGAATACAGCCAATCTGCCCGTAAGTACGGTGTCCATCGCAACAAGTTTTCTTGCCTCCTATCTGCTGATCAAGCGCAGCAGCTTTTACGCACTTGCTTATGCAGCAAACGACATCGTGCTCATCGTACTATGGACTATGGCTTCCACACAAAGTTTGCGCAATCTTCCCATGGTCTTTTGTTTTCTGATGTTTCTGTGCAATGACTGCTATGCATGGTATAATTGGCAGCGCATTCAAAAAAGGCAGCATCGTGTCAGACAGACGGATATATAAAGTCATTGTACGGGTGCGGCTACCTGCGATATAATAAAACAAATGTATGATAGAGGGGGTATTCCATGTCCAGAAACATCGTAATTTTAAACGGCAGTCCGCGGCCCAATGGCAACACAGTTGCGTTGATTGAATCCTTCACAAAAGGTGCGCAGCAGGCCGGTCATACCATTATGGCCCGCTTTGATTTAAACCGCATGAATCTTCATCCCTGCCTTGGCTGCTGCGGCGGTGGTAAAGATGCCATGCATCCCTGCGTCCAGCGCGACGATATGGAACAAATCTATGAAGCTTATCAAAAGGCAGATCTGATCGTATTGGCTTCCCCGCTTTATTATTGGAATGTAAGCGGTCAGCTCAAATGCGCAATCGATCGCCTGTTTGCCATTGCCGAGTTGGATCCCAATTATGTCAATCCGCATAAAGCAGCCGCCATGCTGATGGCCGCCGAGGATACTTACGAACATACCTTTACACCAATGCGCAACTACTTTGACGCGTTGTGTGCAAATCTTGGCTGGGAAAACTGCGGCGGCGTATTTGCCGGCGGCAATCTGAATGCCGGCGACATCCAAAAGCATCCCGAGCAGCTGGAGCAGGCGCGCGTACTTGGCGCTTCACTGTAAAATCTTCATTTTCTATCCTCAATATAAAAAAGCTTCGCAATCTTTGCGAAGCTTTTTTCGTATCGGCTTAGTCGTCAATCTCCAGTTCCACGTTTCCCATAGACGTCGCAGCCTTAATCTGACAAGCGCCATCACCTAAGATATACACACCGTTTTGCTGTACTGCATCACGTGCCTGCACACGCACATTGCCCATATCGGCCGCGGCATCCAATGTAACACCAACCCCATAAGGCACACTGATTTCCACATTCCCCATATCTGCCGTCAGTTGCGCGCTGTACAGCACCTGCGAAACCAGAAAATCGATATTGCC
>JAHZHV010000157.1:0-18314 GCA_019420085.1 Christensenella sp. | reverse complement strand
ATGTCGCATGTCACTGCTGCATCCGAAATTTGCCCGGAGACATCAACGTCACCGGCAGCATTATCCACAACAAGCGTGCTGCATGGCGCTTCCACTTCTACCTCTGCCATGTCGCAATTGATTTGAATTGTCCCAAGCTGCAACGCCGCAGCGGCTTTCTCCATCTCAACGTCAACCTTACCCATGTCGCAGTTGATTTCAAGCATCTCAAGCGCCGCTGTATACGGCAGCTCCACAACCAGCTTCTTGCCCATATCATCGTCAAATATGCTGGTTGCAATCCCGCTCAAAATATCCAAAACAGTCTGCTTTTTTTCTTCCTGTACGTATGCAATTTCCAACACACCATCCTGCAACATCGTCTGCATCTGGTATTGCATCAAATCAGAACGGCCTTCCTCCCGCACACGAATGGTATCACCGTTCCACACTTTGACGTCCACTTCACCCATCTGCCAGTCAATTGAAATTGTCTGTACATCTGCCGTGTCTGCCAACACAGGATCTTGTGCCGTACCACTTCCAGACAACTGCGCTGCAAGAGCATTGTCCTGCGGATTCTGCGTTGATGCGGTATCCTGTGATTGTTCCATCTGACCATTATTCGATACAGCCATCTGTTGAGACGTCTGATGCGTAAAAGTACGCAACCCCAATGTTACTGCCAGAACACTTGCACCCAACACACACAGCACAAGCACACCCGCCGTGACACACAATGCAATCGCCCATCCCGGAAACTTTTTTCTGGGTTGTGCCGGATGTTCGGCTGCAATCCGCGATGCGATTACACCGACATCTTCCATCGATGCAACCGCCTCTTCTTCACGCATCCCCTCTTCCATACGCTCATCGATCATCTCCGCATAATATGCTACACTCTTTTCGCGCTCCTGCGCATTCAGATTTGAAAGACGTGCGCGAAGTTGATTCAAAAACTCATTCTTTGTCATAATGAAGCCTCCTTAATAAAAGCATACACACACATTACATCCTGCCAATCACGCAAAAATGCATCCAGCCGCGCTTGCCCCGCCGGTGTCAATGCATACATTCGGCGCAGCCTGCCGTTATGCGGCACATCATGCACCGCCACACATCCTGCGGTTTCCAGACGCTTTAGAATCGGATACAGCGTCGATTCGGAAACGACAATACATGCTGACAGGTCTTTTATCAGCCGGTATCCATACGACTCGCCTTTTCGCAATACCGCAAGTACGCACGCTTCCAGCAACCCACGCTTGAGTTGTGCGTCCATCCAACCCCTCCTTCGCATAATATCTTGTTATGCACAATACTATATAACACATAGTATTATGTGTCAACTGCTATTTTTATAAAATATATGCCCTTTTGACAAACCGTATCGAGCCGCCTACAATGAACATGTGATTTTAACTGTAATCATTTTGCGGGGAGGAACACCATGCGCAACACCACATTATGTTATATTGAGCGTGACGATGCGTATCTGATGCTGCATCGCAACAAAAAGCAAAATGATTTAAACCATGATAAATGGGTAGGCATCGGCGGCAAATTTGAAGAAGGCGAAAGTCCGGAAGAATGCCTTCTGCGTGAAGTTCGGGAGGAAACCGGGCTTACATTGACACATTGGCGCTACAGAGGGATCGTCACATTTGTCTCTGACATCTGGGAATCAGAACTCATGCATCTTTTCACGGCAGACCACTTTTACGGCACGCCCGGCGTCTGCGACGAAGGCACACTGGCATGGATACCCAAACAACAAATCGACACCCTTCCCATTTGGGAAGGCGATCGGATTTTCTTTTCCCTGCTGCGTCGCGAATACCCGTTTTTTTCATTAAAACTCGTCTATTGCGGCGATACGCTTGTATCCGCTATGCTGGACGGAAAATCATTCGACATCGAGCATGCGTGCAATATCGGGAGCAATCCACCGCAGCGCAATCTATAATAAAATACATCGCCTTGTAAAAATGCCGCCGCAGTATCGCAACGGCATTTTTGTTTTGCCGGCATATGATAGACATATATAATCTTTCCCGACACGATGCCATCTATACGGTGCTTATGCCCTTCAGATATTTTTTATCGTGCGGCAGATACACAAAACACACACGCCATTTCCCCGCATCAAAAAAGCGTTCCCTTGATAAGGAACGCTTTCATGCCATCATGCAGCAGTGCAACTGTCTTGCTTATTCTATGCATGCTTTTTTTGCGGCGATCTGCATCAACGCCAGATTCCCCGCAATCCGTTCATCCTGCGGCGCCAGCATCCGAGCTTTTTCACAAGCCGAAAGTGCCTGCGAAAAACGACCTGTATAATAATATCCCAAGCTGAGAAGATCATAGGGCAATGAACCAAAAGAAGCTGCTTCATTAATATAGGTCTGCGGCCTTTCTTCAATCGCAAGTGCCCGCAGACAAAGCGCCGTTACAGCATCCCAATCTTTTCCGCGGTAGGCAAATCGTGCTGCATCCAGCCAGGGTTCGCGCAGATGTGGCGCCTCTGCAATTGCGCGAAGCAGCCAGCACATAGCCTGCTTTCGTTCGCCTTTTGCCTCATACGCGCGGGCCAGATAACGCATAGACGCGCATCGCTCATCCGGCCATGTGGCACCTGGCAGTGCAAGATGTGCTTGCAGCATCCGAATACAATCATCCCAGCGGCGATAAAACATATACTCGCGTCCCAGATAATGCACATTGCGGTCATTGAGCGGATTTTCCTTCACGGCCAGTTCCAAAAGCGGCAGATATTGCGTACGGGGCTTTGTATTGTCAGCATGATGATCCAATTGTACACCTTCTGCCGCTGCTGTCTGATAAGGTGTATCGCATTGCAAAATTTCATGAACCGGATTTACCCAGTAAAAACCATGCCTGGCATGTACCTGATCCAGCCAGAAAACGCATCCCTCACTGCCATCAGGATTGAAGTTCCAGGTATAACGGTAACGCAGCCGCCGAATGTCCTGCCCCCATGCCTTTTCCATGGCTGCACGCCAACCGGGATGAAACACCTCGTCCAAATCGGTACTGACGCAAATATCCGTGCGTTCGTCCACAAGTGCCAGCGCATGGTTGCGCGCTACGTCAAAGCGCCATGGTTCAATTTTTTCACATGTGACTTTCGCACCCAATTCCTGCAGCAATTTCACCGTGTCATCCTCAGATCCGGTGTCCAGTACGTAAATCTCATCTGCCTCGCGCATGGATTCCATCCAGCGCCTGACAAATTTCTCCTCATTTTTACAAATTGCATAAACACATACCCGATACTTTCCCATTTCATCCTCCCTGTTTATTACAAACGGCGCGCCGAAGTCATCACTTCGACGCGCCGCCCGCATTTTGGCTTACAGTCGCGTTGCCGTCAGGCTTCCCATAAAGCTGGGTCCCTCATCATCCATCTGCGCAAGGCAGATCGGATTGCCGGAGCGGTTCCGCAGAACGACGATATCGCCTTTCTTCAGATCCATGACTGTTGAACCAAGAACAATCATATGATCCTGCATCAGACTACGTGTACGCGAAACCTTCGCGCCCGAACGGGCAAAGACACGGCTTTCATCCAGTTTCTCCAACGTTACGACAATGTCGCGCGTTGCCAGCGCGGCATCCGGATACCCGGCGTACAATGCCCAAATGAATTGATACAATCCATCGGCCTGCGCCTGAATACCACCGCTTGCCGGATCATAGGAAAGATCTCCACCGATGCTGCGTACCTGACTTAAACGAATCGGCTCACCATCGGGAATATCCTGTCCTGCATCCAAGCCTTCCGTATACAGTGCCGAACGAACGATTGCACCGCCGGAAGGTCCGGTCGGACCTGTCGGACCCGTAGGACCTGTCGCGCCTTCCGGGCCAGTCGGACCTGTCGCACCCTCTGTACCTGCCGGACCTGTCGGGCCTTCCGGACCCGTAGGACCCGTGGCACCTTCTGTACCGGCTGGGCCTGTGGGGCCTTCCGGGCCTGTCGGTCCAGTAGCGCCTTGCGCACCGGCTGCACCTTCCGGGCCAGTGGGGCCTGTCGGACCCGTCACGGAAGGTCCAGTCGGACCTGTCGCGCCTTCCGGACCGGTCGGACCTGTCGCACCTTCCGCACCCGCTGGGCCTGTGGGGCCGGTGGGACCGGTACCGGAGGGACCTGTCGGACCTCCTGCACCTGTAGGTCCGGTCGGGCCGGTGGGGCCGGTCGGACCGGTGCCGGAGGGACCTGTCGGACCTTCCGCGCCCGTGGGACCTGTCGGGCCGGTGGGACCGATCGGACCCGTGGCACCGGTTGCACCCGTAGCACCTGTGGGACCCATAACAGAAACAAGAGTAAAATCTGGAGAGGTGCCCGGCGTACCGGTTTGTGTATCGCTGTTAACCTCATACAGCGAACCATCATAGAACACAAACGCACCACGCGGATAAATGGTACCGGGTACAAAGGCCGTTGTCGTCTCTAATCCTGCACCAGTTGCACCAGTAGGACCGGTGGGACCCGTGGCACCTGTTGCACCGGTAGGACCGGTGGGGCCGGTCGGGCCCGTCGCACCTGTTGCGCCTGTTGGACCGGTCGGACCCGTCGGGCCCGGCTCACCTGTAGCACCTGTCATGCCGGCAGGGCCGGCCGCACCTGTCACGCCGGGGATACCCTGCAGTCCACGCGGGCCGGTCGGTCCCGTTGGACCCATGGGACCCGTTGGGCCGGTCGGACCCACGCAGGGGCACGGCTGCGGCGGGCACGGCTGCGGCGGGCACGGCTGCGGCGGACATGGCTGCGGCGGATACGGCTGCGGTGAGCAGCCACCGCAATTGACACAGCTGCTGCCCGAGGTATTTCCGGTGCCATTGATCTCAAATTCGATATAACCGTTGCCTGTGTTACGCATCGTTTCCTCCTTTTTCTGGCGTTATGCCACTATCATCTTATGGCGTACCAACGCCGTTGTTTCCGAATCTATGCGTAAAAAGGCAAAAAAAGAAACGGATGCACAGCATCTTTGTGTCATCCGTTTCCTCATTTTCTTTATGCTTCGTCCCGCAGCCTGCGCAGCAATGCGATCTCCTTGGCATAGCCATCCATATTTTCCTGCGGTGTTTCCAGATACACAGGAACTTCACGCAATCTTTCACAGTGCAACAGCCGTTTAAAACCCGCTTGTCCAATGCTTCCCAGACCGATCTTTTCATGGCGGTCCTTATGACTGCCCATCGGATTTTTGGAGTCGTTTGCATGAATCGCACGCAGGCGCGCAAGCCCAAGCGTTCGATCAAACTGCGCCAGCACACCATCGAGATCTTCCACGATGTCATACCCTGCATCATAGACATGGCAGGTATCCAGACATACGCCGATGCGATCCCCAAAGCGCATCGTCTCAATGATCTTTGCCAGTTGTTCGAACGTCGCACCGACCTCACTGCCCTTGCCGGCCATCGTCTCCAGCAGCACATGCGTCTGCAGCGCCGCATCGCCCACATCTTCCAGCGCTGCATCAAGCGCTTCGGCAATCAAGCGCACACCCACCTGCACGCCCTGCCCGACATGACTGCCGGGATGCAAATTGTACATACTGCCCGGAAAATGCGAAAGGCGCATCAGATCCTCACGCAGCACGCGCGCGGCAAAGTCCCGCACCGCTTCATCCTTCCCGCAGCAATTGAGCGTATACGGCGCATGCGCCAGCATCGGATACAGACTGTTTTCCTGCGCAAACGCCCGATACGCCGCAGCGTCTTTCTCATCCAGCGCCTTTACCGCGCCGCCGCGCGGATTGCGCGTAAAAAACTGAAACGTATTGGCGCCGATACGCACGGCCTCACGCCCCATTGCCAGAAATCCCTTCGCCGATGACAGGTGGCAGCCGACTCGAAATTCCGTCATTTCAAAGCTCCTTCCCCTTCATTTCAAAACGGACGCAGCACGATCTTGCCGTTCTGCCACACCGCTGCACGCGTAAAACCACAATCATGTGCCAGCAGGGCCGCCTCCTGCAATCCCGTGCAGATATCCTGCGTCCGATGCGCATCGGCACCAAAAACAATAGACGCACCGCCGCAGCAGAATGCACGCAGCATCCACGCATCCGGATAGGGACGCCTGCGATATCCGCGGCTCATCGCGCCGGTGTTGATCTCAATGAAAGCCCCCTGCGCGCAAAGTGCATCGATCGCCATTTGCGCGGCAGCACGATAACGCGGATGTGCTTCATCGAAAAAAGCGCCATCCCCGTTAAACTTGCAGAACAGGTCAAAATGCGCTACGATGTCACACTTTGTCTTGGCTGCAACCTGTGTCATGCGATCATAATATGCCTCGGCAAAAGCATACACGTCGCCGCCAAAGCCTTCATCAATGCCGCGTTGAAACGAGGCGGGACTTTCATCTACACAGTAATAGGCATCACCGCAGCGCACACCATGCACGGAGCCGATTATATAATCAAACGCCGTATAGTCCGGCTGCGGACTGTCGATATCCTGTTCCAACCCAAGCAACACCTGGACTTTTCCGGAGAATTGTTTTTTCAATGCACGCACACAGTCGATATAGCGCGGCAGATCCGCCATGCGCATACCGCCTGCCGGATCCAGCGGCGCCGGCGCATGTTCGCTCAGGCCGAAAAACTGAAAACCTGCTCTGGCGGCAGCTTCGACCATGCGCTGCGGCGTATCGGCACCGTCGCCAAAGCAGGTATGATTGTGAAATGTGCCGCACAGCGTCATTTCGTCATTTTCTCCTGTTTGACCTTGTGATCAATCACGTGCCGCGACGCAAGTTCGCGGCGAATCTCGTCCGGTTCGATTCCCATCTGCACCATCAATACCATCACATGATAGGCAAGATCCGCAATCTCATAAATCGTCTCGGCACGGTCCTCTGCCTTGCCGGCGATGATGACCTCAGTGGACTCCTCGCCAACTTTCTTTAAGATCTTATCCAGACCCTTTTCAAACAAATACGTCGTGTAGGACCCCTGCGGCAGCTGCTGTTTTCTTCCGCGCAGCAGTTCATACAATCCATCAAAACTGAAAGCATCTGCCTCCTGGCTTTGATAAACATCATCGCAAAAACAGGAATCCGTGCCAAGGTGGCAGGCCGGACCTGTCTTATCGACCAGAACCGTCAGCGCGTCCCGATCGCAGTCGGCTGTAATGCGCACAATATGCTGCACATTGCCTGAAGTCTCACCCTTGCGCCACAGGCACTGGCGCGAACGCGAATAAAAGCAGGTACGTCCTTCGCGCATGCTGATTTCCAGGCTTTCGCGGTTCATATACGCAAGCGTGAGCACCTTGCGGCTCCACACATCCACCACAATCGCCGGGATCAGTCCCTTTTCGTCAAACTTCAACATATCGATGTTCAGCATCGTTTTTTCTCCTCGTTTCTTGTTTTCCGTCGCCGTCTACAGGCGCACAATGATCCCGTTTTGGCGCAATGTCTGCTTTAAATGCGTAATATCGACCTGTCCGAAGTGGAAGATCGACGCCGCAAGTCCCGCATCTACGCGCGGCAATGTTTCAAACAGCGTCACAAAATCCTGCTCGCATCCCGCACCGCCCGAAGCGATAACGGGTACATCGACCGCCTCGCTGACCGCGCGCAGCATTTCAAGGTCAAATCCTTTTTTTACGCCGTCCGTATCGATGCTGTTGAGCACAACTTCTCCCGCACCCTCCTGCACACAGCGCCGAATCCAGGATACAGCCTCCATGCCGGTATCTTCCCGTCCGCCTTTTGCAAAGACGCGAAACTGTCCGTCTACACGCTTGACGTCTGCCGAGAGTACAACGCACTGATCACCGTAGCGTTTGGCCGCCTGTCCGATCAGATCCGGATTTTTGATTGCCCCGGAATTAACGCTGACCTTATCCGCACCGCACTTTAAAACGCGGTCAAAATCTTCCAGCGTGTTGATGCCGCCGCCAACCGTCAATGGAATAAATACGCGCCGCGCGACATCGCACAAAATGTCGGTAAAAAGCTTGCGGTCTTCATAGGAAGCAGTGATATCATAAAACACCAGTTCATCCGCGCCGCAATCATTGTATCGGCAGGCAAGCGCCACCGGATCAGACACATCGTTTAATCCTTCAAAATTAACGCCCTTGACCACGCGCGCATCGCGCACGTCAAGACACGGAATGATACGCTTTGTAATCATCGCTTCGCCTCCCCTGTCATCGCCACGGCACGCGCCAGATCAATGGCGCCGGTATAAAGCGCCTTGCCCACGATCGCGCCGTAGAGTTCAAGCTTTCGCAGCGCTTCGATATCATCATAGCTGCTGACGCCACCGGAGGCAACCAGCTGCAGACGTGGAAAGCGCGCGGCAAGATGCGCATAAAGAGACGTGTTGGTGCCGTCCATCATCCCATCGCGGGAAATATCCGTGCAAATCACCGTCCGTACGCCGAGATTCTGCAATTTTTCACAAAACGCATCACATTCCACACCGCCGTCGGCAAGCCAGCCACGCGTCATAACACGACCGTCGCGCACATCCACACCCACGGCGATCTTCTCTGCAAAGCGTTCCACAGCCTCCTGCAGAAAATCCGGATCATCGACCGCAGCCGTGCCCAGAATCACGCGCCAGACGCCCGCATCCATATAGCGGCGCACCGTATCCATGCTGCGCACGCCACCGCCGACTTCCACATGCAATCCGCTTTGCCGCACGATGTTCTGCACCGTCAAAAAATTATCCGTCGCACCGCTTTTGGCGCCGTCCAGATCGACGACGTGCACATACCGTGCGCCCGCATCGGAAAATCCTTTGGCCACCTGCGCCGGCTCGCGGCTGTAAACCGTCTTTTTCGCATAGTCCCCGCGCACCAGGCGCACCGCGCAGCCATTCATCAAATCAATCGCCGGAAATATCCACATACCGCGTCTCCTTTGTGTTTACAGCGCACAAAATGCACGCAGAATGCCAAGTCCCACCGCACCGCTTTTTTCCGGATGGAACTGTGTGCCGTAGACATTATCGTGCGCTACCGCTGCCGTAACGGGCACGCCGTATTCGGTCTCGGCAATCGTATCCGCCGCGCAGTCGGTTCCATGATAGGAATGCACAAAATACACGCAGTCACCCTCGCGCGTGTTGGCAAACAGCGGATTTTCCCGCACCAGATGCAGCGCATTCCATCCGATATGCGGAATCTTGTAGCGCGTGCGATCCGGCACCGGAATTTCCCGTACACTGCCTGCAATGAGTCCAAGACCGGTATGTTCCCCATACTCATAGCTTTTTTCAAACAGCATCTGCATGCCAAGACAGATACCCAAAAGATCCCGACCGCGTGCAACCTGCATGCGCACCGCCTCATCCAGCCCGCTTTGACGCAATTTGCGCGCCGCATCGGCAAACGCACCGACGCCCGGCAGGACGATTTTCTGCGCCTGTGCAATGCGGTCCGGATCACCGGTTACGACAGCCTCCTGCCCGATGCAGGCAAACGAGCTTTGCAGTGAGAACAGATTTCCCACGCCGTAATCGACGATTGCAATCATACAAGTACCCCCTTGGTGGACGGAATCTCCTGGGCATACTGCGCGTCAATGGAAACCGCTTCGCGCATCACGCGGCCAAATGCTTTAAAAACCGCCTCGATGATATGATGCGTATTGCTTCCGGCAAGCAGACGAATATGCAGCGTTACGCCCGCACTGCGGGTAAATGCCGTAAAAAACTCCTCTACAAGCTCCGTATCAAACGCACCGACCTTCTGCGCACCAAGCGGCAGATCCATCGTCAAACTGCCGCGTCCCGAAATATCGACCGCAACCAGCACCAGCGCTTCGTCCATCGGCAGAATGCTGTGTGCATAGCGCCGGATACCGCGGCAGTCGCCAAGCGCGCGCGCAAATGCCTGTCCCATGTAAATGCCGATATCCTCGACGCTGTGATGATCGTCCACGTCATTGTCACCGCGGCAGCGCAGCGTCAAATCGAGCCTGCCATGGCGTGCAAACAGCGTCAGCATGTGGTTCAAAAAGCCGCAGCCGCTGTCAATTTCACTGTTTCCCGCGCCGTCGAGATTCAAGTTGAGCGTCACATCCGTCTCCGCCGTGGCGCGCGCGATTTGTGCCTCCCGCATCATGGTTCCCTCCTGATCCAAATATGATTTACACCGTTTCCAGATACGCATCCGTTGCCGCAAGCAGCGTCTGCATTTGCGCAGGCGTACCAATGCTGATACGCACATAGTCGCGCGTACGCACGCCATTAAAATGCCGCACCAGTACGCCGCGCGCCTTCAACCCCAGATAATACGCCTCGCCCGTGCCGCGCGGCGGCTTTGCAAACAAAAAGTTTGCCATCGAATCCGTCAGCACAAACCCACGCTGCCGCAGCGCCTGCGCCGTCTCCTGACGCGTGTTCATCACACGTTTGCAGTTTTCCATATCATAGGCATCATTGTCAAGCGCCGCCCCACCTGCGGCAAGCGTCATGGCGTTGATACTGTATGGATTTGTGCTGTAGCGCATCTTTTCAAGGTCTTCAATCAGCGCCGCGCTGCCAAACGCAAAGCCAAGGCGTGCACCCGCCATGCTGCGCGACTTTGAGAACGTCCGCACAATCAAAAGATTCTCATACCGTGCAAGCAGCGGCAGGCAGCTTTGTCCGCCAAAATCCACATACGCCTCGTCGATCACGACAACGCGGTTTTCATCCTGTAATAAAAGCGTTTCGATTTCCTGCAAACCAATCGAAAGGCCCGTCGGCGCATTGGGATTGGCAATAACGACCATACCGCCGTGCGCGACATCCACATAGTCATTAACCTCCACGCGAAAATCCGGCGTCAGCGGCACCTGCGTGGCCGGCAGGCCGTACAGCGCCGCATAAACAGGGTAGAATCCATAACTGACATCGGGAAATGCAACCGGTCGCGCCGCGTCGCAAAACGCCATAAACGCAAAGTTCAAAATGTCGTCCGAACCATTGGAAACGAAAACCTGCTGCATCTGTACGCCGTAGCGTGCCGCAAGTTTTTCCCGCAGCACACGCGCCGTCGGATCCGGATACAGATTCAAGCCCTGCGCCGCCGCATGTACCGCCGCAATGGTTGCCTCACACGGCGGATAAGGCGATTCATTCGTATTGAGCTTGACATACTGCTTATCCTGCGGCTGCTCGCCGGGCGTATAGGCCGAAAGCGCCGCAAAGCGACTGCTTAAAAAGCGACTCATTGCACATCTTCCTCCCCGCGCACGCGGATAACCGCGCTTTTTGCATGCGCCTGCAGTCCCTCATGGCAGGCAAAGTCATAGACATCCTGCGCCACGGCGGCAAGCGCCTCCTTCGTGTAATACAGATACTGCGTCTTCTTGACAAAGTCATCCACCGAAAGCGCGCTGGAAAAACGCGCCGTGCCGCTTGTCGGCAGCGTATGGTTCGGCCCGGCAAAATAGTCGCCCAGCGCTTCCGGGCAATACCGTCCCAAAAAGACGCTGCCCGCATGACGCACACGTTCCAGAAGTGCAAACGGCTCCGCCACGCAAAGCTCCAGATGTTCCGGCGCAATGCGATTTGCAATTTCCACGGCAAGCGCCAGATCTTTTGCAAGAATGATCTTGCCGTTATTGTCAATCGACGCGCGTGCAATTTCGTGCCGCGGCAAAAGCGGGATCTGCCGCTCCAGTTCATCACGCACACCTTCCGCCAGCGCGGGCGAATCCGTCACGAGCACTGCGCTTGCATTTTTATCGTGTTCAGCCTGCGACAAAAGATCGGCCGCAATGACACGCGGATCATTGTCCCCGTCGGCCACAATCAAAATCTCACTGGGGCCGGCAATCATGTCGATCGCCACGCGTCCGAAAACCTGCTTTTTGGCCTCCGCCACATAGACGTTGCCGGGGCCGACGATTTTATCCACCTTCGGCACGCTTTGCGTGCCATAGGCAAGCGCGCCGACCGCCTGTGCGCCGCCGATCTGGAAGATGCGATCCACCCCCGCCACATGTGCCGCAGCAAGAATCTCCGGCGCAATGGCGCCGTTTCGCGTCGGCGGGGAAACCATAACAAGATTGGCGCATCCTGCAATCTTTGCGGGAATGGCGTTCATCAACACGCTGGAAGGATATGCCGCCGTCCCGCCCGGGACATACAGCCCCACATTTTCGATGGGTAGCACCCGCTGCCCCAGCACCGTACCATCGTCGCGCCGGATTTCAAAGCCGTCGCGCTTTTGCATGCTGTGATACGCCCGGATATTCTCCGCCGCGCGGCAAAGCAATGCAACAAAATCTGCGCCGACCGCCTCCAGCGCAGCATCGATCATTTCCGACGTCACTTCCAGCGGCTCCGGGCGCGCGCCGTCAAAGCGCGCGCAATAGTCAAGCAATGCCTCGTCACCACCGCGCCGCACCGTATCCAGGATATCGGCTACCGCCGCCGCAACGTCCACCGTCTCCGTCGTCCGGGCAAAAATCTGCTGCTCGTCTACGGCAGCATAGTCATACAAACGAATCATTTCGTCTTTTCCTCCCGCGTGCAAAGCGCATCCACCGCACGGCTCATGGCCGCGATCTGCTCGTGCGCAAACTTGTAGCTGACCTTATTGGCCACCAGCCGGGCACTGATCGGCACGATCGTCTCAAGCGGCGCAAGGCCATTTTCAAGCAGCGTTTTTCCCGTCTCCACGATATCAACAATGACATCCGAAAGCCCTAAAATCGGCGCAAGTTCAATGGAACCGTTCAAGTGGATCACATCAATCTGCCGGCTTTTGGAGTCGTAGTACTTGCGCGCAATATTCGTAAACTTCGTCGCCACACGCAGTGTCCGATCGCGATCGTCGCAGAAATCCTTCTTTCCCGCCACCGCCATGACGCACCGTCCGATTCCAAGATCACACAATTCATACAGATCCGGTTCATATTCAAGCAGAATATCACTGCCGACGATACCCACGTCAGCGCTGCCGCGCTCGACATAAATCGCCACGTCGGACGGTTTAACCCAGAAATACCGCACGCCGCACGCCGGATTTTCAAAGATCAATCGCCGGCTCTGCTCACGGATCTGCGGGCACTCATAACCCGCACGTTCCAGCATCTCATAAGCACGATTGCCCAATCGTCCCTTGGGCAGAGCGACGTTAATCATTCTCGTCGACAAAGCGATATCCCCCCTTCTCCACGCACGCCGTACGCTGTGCACGCACAGGCGCATCTTCTGCCTGCGCACAGATGCTGTATCCCTGGGCACGCAGCGCATTGGCTGCCGCAATCACATCCTGCATGTCGTCCTGCTTCGCATAGCGCAGCAGCACGTCCACATCATAGCGTGCCGGCTCGCGTTCCAGCTGTTCCAGAAGATTGACATACAGCGCAAAGCCAATCGCACGCCCATTGTCATGTCCCATTCGCCGCAGAAGATTGTCATACCGTCCTCCGGACAGCACCGCGCTTGGCACGCCGTCCAGAAAACCGCGGAAAATTACACCATTGTAGTAATGCATATCGTTGACAAGGGAAAGATCCACCATGAGCTTTGCCTGCGGATCAAACCGCAGCACGCCCTCCAGCGTTCGACCCAATTCGTCGCACGCCTGCGCCATACGCTCATTGCGCACCATGCGCCGCAACTGTGAAAGCGCCGCCTTCGCCGGCGCATACAGCGTCGCCGTCTCCTCCAGCGCCCGCGCATAGGCGGCCTCCACACCCTCCCGCGTACAAAGTGCACGGATCCCGGGAACATTCTTCTGTCCGATCAGGCGCAACAGCTCCTCCTGTGCCTGCGGCGCAGCCTCTGCAACAAGCGCAGAGACAAAGCCCATATGTGACACATCCAAAAGATAATGGGCGTCGATCCCCGCAAGACTGCGGCAGGCAAGCGTCAGCACCTCGCACTGCAAAAAGTCGTCCACCTGCCCGATACACTCCAGCCCCGTTTGCTGAATCTGCGCAAAGCCGCCGTCGCCGGGCCGGTACACCGTCTCATCATAGAACAGCTTGCAAAGCGGTTCATTGTTATAGCTCTTTACAATCGACAACGTCACATCCGGCTTCATCGCCATCAACCGTCCGTCAGTATCCGTAAACGTTAAAATCCGATCGCTCAGCAGGAAATTCCGGTTGCGGGCGTAAAGCTCATATTCTTCAAACTTGCTGACGCGATATTGCCGGTAGCCAAAGCTGCGGTACAACCGCCGCAGCGCCAGCGCCGCCGCTTCATCACGGCGCAGCGTCGTATCCATCTGCTGCATCATGCCTGATCTTCCTCCTGCTGCTTTTGCGCAATCCGTTCCAATACCCGGCGATAACCGCCCGGGCCGTAACTGTAACAGCGGTTAACACGCGAAATCGTCGCGCTGGAGACGCATGTGCGCGCAATAATCTTCGCATATGGCTCTCCCTCATGCAAAAGCTTGGCCACATACAGCCGCTGGGAAATGTCCTGTACCTCGCGGATCGTCATCAGATCCTCCAAAAAATCCATGCATTCCTGCTCCGTCTCAAGCGAGGCAAACGCACGGCAAAGCAGGCGCAGACTCTCTTTATCAAACGGTTCATGGCTCTCCCTGCTCATGCGAATCTCCTTTCGATATCTTATTCATCAAACGCTTTATTACTTTATCACGATAAATTCATAAAGTCAAGTGTTTTAAACCGCCATTGCTTTGCGCAACTTAGAAAAGAAATGCAATATTCAACTGCAACGCGCCGCTTGTCATGCACACCGTTTTCCAATAACTTAACAAGACCGGATATCATGAACAAGGATGTCCTTCATGTACTATCATGATTCATACTTATGTGCCGCAAATATCGCATACACCACACAATGCTACAAAAAAACAGCGCTCAAGAAAGAAGATGTCTTGTTTTATCATTTACCACCACATGCGTTAAGACACTGTCTGCGCACGCTGTCTGTGATAAATGCGCCGCCAATTGATTGCGGTATACACATCATTTAACAGAAATACCGCAAAGCACACGCACACGGCAAGATAAGACGACTGTGTAGCTGCGGCCATGCCCCACAGCACGATCAAAACAATGTCATTTGCAGCATACGCCAACGCAAAATACGGACTGCGGTAATACGTCAGCGCCACAGCCAGATAACTGGTGGCAATCGAAATGCTGCTTGGGATCATATTGGCCGTACCCAAAGCTGCCAGTATCGGCGTAAAGACCGCCGTGACAAGAGCAGTCTGCCAGAGTATGCGGCGCACCTGTCTTTCGGTAAGCTGCTGCATCCGAACCTGTGCATGATTCCCGTCAAACGGATTGCGCAGCCACGAAACAAGTGCCGCTATCGACATCGGCGCCGTCATACCAAGATAGGTAAGCATTTCTCCATAATACGAAAATGTATAGGAAATATAACCATAAAACACACTGAAAAACAACATCAATACCTGCCCTATCGGATTTGCTTTTGCATTGAATATCAGCGATGTTACACCCAAAAGCGATGCCGCACACGTCATGCCTGTATCCGCGGAAAACAACATAGATGACACTACAATCAATATGACAGACATACCCCAAAGCGCATATTCCATCCACGAAAAATACCGAATCCATTTTACAAGTTGCTGCATGACACCATTCCTTTCAAAAAAAAATAGCATCCGTATACGCATCTTCAAAGACCTAACGATGCGTACCGAATGCATGTGCATTTGTTCTACCCGGTGGCAGAACAAATTAATTGTACTATATTCATCTGACCAGCGCAACCTTGCAGCAAAAGATTTGCTTATCTGCTTTGCACGCGTTCCAGCAATCGACCGCGATTGCATACCACACAAATGCAGCCCGTCAGATCTGCCAGGAACCAGCCAATGGGCACCGCCCACCAGATGCCCACAACGCCGATGCCCGCTATCGGCGCCAGGAGATTTGCAAGCGCTACGCGCGTGCCAAGCGAAATGATCGTCAGCACAAGCGACATGGCCGGTTTCCCAATCGCGCGGAACAGGCCGTAGAGCAGAAACAGCAGCCCGATGCCACAGTAAAACGCGCCTTCGATCCGAAGATACCGTACACCTTCAAAAATAATCTGCGACTGTGACGGTTCGATAAACAGCTGCATCAGCTGTGCGGCAAATGCACAAAGCACCACCGATGCCACGGCACAATAGGCAAGCGACGTCACCGCTGCACAGCGCATACCGCGCACCACGCGATCACGCTTTCCCGCGCCGGCATTCTGCGCAATGAACGTGGAAAACGCATTCCCGTATTCCTGTGCAGGCATATAGGCAAACGAATCGATCTTCACTGCCGCGGCAAAAGCCGCCATAACCGTCGTTCCAAAGCTGTTGACAAGCCCCTGCACCATTAAAATTCCAAGATTCATTACCGATTGCTGCAAGCAGGTAAACAGTGAATATCCCGCAATCTGCCGCATCCCGTTAAAACTTGGGCGAATATGCCTTAGTGCCTGGCGTACGGCATCGCTTTTGGCATATACATAGCCACCCATCCCAAGCGCCGAAACAACCTGTGCAATTACAGTCGCTTCGGCAGCCCCCGCAGCACCGCGATGGAAGGTTACGACAAACAACAGGTCCAGCACAATATTCAATAGCGTCGACACACCCAAAAACAGCAGCGGCACCACAGAATCGCCCATCGCTTTTAAATAGGCGGCAAAAAAATTATATACAAAAATCGCAGGGATTCCCAAAAATACAATCTGCAGATATTCTGACGTCAAACCTACGATTTGCGGCGGGATATTCAGCCAGATTACAATATAATCCACGCATGCAAAAGGAATAACCGTAAGCAGTACTGCCGCAAATGCGGTCAAAACAAAGGAATTTCCGATACTCTCCTGCAGGCCCGCTGTATCCTTGCGTCCGAAGCAAAGAGAAAAGACAACGCCGCTGCCCATACAAAGTCCCAGCAGAATGGAAGTCAAAAACGTCATCAACGCAAACGCCGCCCCAACGCCTGCGAGCGCATCCGAACCGACGTATTTGCCGACAACCCATGTATCTACAAGATTGTATGCCTGCTGCAGCATATTGCCTGCCAGCATCGGCAGCGCAAATGCCGACATAACGGCAAATACATTCCCATGCGTCAGATCTCTGGTTCCCGTTTTCATTGTGCCGCCTCCCTGTCGTCCGCACTCATACATGCAATCTGCTGATCCAGATACTCGTTATATGCAGTCATAAATGCAGTGATATCGTGCAATTGCTCCGCCGAATATCGCTGCAAAAACAGAGCGTCACGCGCCGTATAAATTGCATGGCACTTTTCATGTTCCCGATAAAGATACATGCCTTTTTCCGTTAAACGATAGAAGATCTTCTGCCGGTTATCCGGCGCCTGATAGCTTTGCACAAGCCCCTGCGCCAAAAGCCGCTTGATGATTTTGCTGACACCGCCCTTGCTCATATGCATGACGCGCGAGATCTGCGTGACATTCGGCGCCTCCAGCGACCCAATTGCCATAACGGTATGAATGTCCGAGTATCCATAGGCATGCAATGCCTCTGATTCCGTTAATTTGGTTAATAATTCCTGCTTGTCCAAATGCTCTTTCATCAATCGCTGCAGTTGTTCGTGCATATGCGCCTCCGGAAATGATTTGTTTCCACGTCAACAAGTATAGTGTCAATGATGTTTCCATGTCAACAAGTTTTTGTCTCTACGCATTTAAAACCGACATAAGGTCTTTTGAATCCCCTATCCAAACTACAGCCAAAAGAAAAGCATCCCACCTCACGCACATAACGGCAGGATAATCTCACGAAACCGTAAGGATGTATGGAATTTATGTGAGATTGTAATTCCATCTTTCTAACATCGTTATCTGTAAACGATTTTGACCGCGCCTTCTTTTTGCATACTCCACCAGCTCCCGCGCATTGCTGGCAGGGTGCCACGCATAGGCGATGAGATAATCTACACGATCCACAACATAGCGGTTTGCTCTTACAATTGCAGCCTTGCGCGGAACACATTCCATTCCGGGCGGATAAAAGGTGTCATCAAAGCCTTCCTGCACCTGGATAGGTTGTTCCGCCGGATGGTACGGCAATAGCAAGGTGAGCTTCACCTGCCTGTAGAAACGCCTGGCTTCTTTCACTGCCGACACCGCAAGGCGGTCAAATCCACCATAGTGTCCCGCGATGAATTCGGTGACGCCATATTCAACAATGTGCTGCTCCACAGCCGCATACAATGCCGGGTAAATTTCTCGTGATGCCTCCCGGTGTCCGATAAAAAAACAGCTCTTTCCGCCCAAAGTGCTCTCACTCCTTTGTGCTTGTATTTATCGTTAAAATTATACGATTCAAACGATTAAATCACAACGATTTGTCAAAGT
>JAHZHV010000156.1 GCA_019420085.1 Christensenella sp. | reverse complement strand
TCAGGCATAGGACTTGTAAAGGGATGGTGCATCGCCACATAACGGCCTTCATCTTCGTCATACTCAAACAGCGGGAACTCGGTCACCCACAAAAGATCGAAGCGTTTTTCATCAATCAACTCCAAACGCCGTCCAAGCTCCAGTCGAAGCTGTCCCAGAGCAGTAACTGCTACAAGCCAGCGATCAGCCACAAAAAATACGGCATCACCCTGCTTTGCACCGGCTGCATCGAGCAAACCGGCAAACGCCTCAGGCGAGAAGAACTTGGCAATCGGGCTTTTTATCTGTTCTCCCCACAGCGCATAAGCAAGCCCCTTGGCATGATAGAGCTTAACCGTCTCAGAAAACGCATCGATCTGCTTCCTTGCAAAACGATCTGCACCGCCGGGCACAACGATAGCCTTGACACAACCGCCGCTTTGAATGGCATTATGGAAAACGGAAAACTCACCCTTTGCCGCCGCATCGGAAACATCAACCAGTTCCAAACCAAAGCGCGTATCGGGCTTATCCGAACCAAAGCGCTCCATCGCCTCACACCACGTCATGCGCCGAAGCGGTGTAGGCACGTCCAGATCAAGCACTTCCTTCATGACGCGCGCAATCATGCGCTCATTGACATCCATCACATCCTGTGCCGTCGCGAAGCTCATCTCCACGTCGATCTGCGTGAACTCCGGCTGACGGTCAGCACGCAGCGCCTCATCACGGAAACAATGCGCAATCTGCACATAGCGGTCCATGCCCGCAACCATCAAAATCTGCTTAAACAGCTGGGGCGACTGCGGCAGCGCAAAAAACGAACCGGGAAACATGCGGCTCGGCACAAGATAGTCTCGCGCACCCTCGGGCGTGGACTTAATCAGTGTCGGCGTTTCAATTTCCAGGAATCCTTCTTCATCAAAAAACTGACGCACAATGCGGGTCACCTGATGCCGCACTTGCAAATTGCGCTGCATCATCCCGCGGCGAAGATCCAAATAGCGATATTTCATGCGCAGTTCATCCGAAACCTTCGCTTTATCATCAATATGAAACGGAAGCGGCGCGCTCTCGGACAAAACCTCGATCTGCTGTGCCGCAACCTCGATCATGCCCGTTTTCATCTGGGGATTGACATCACGCGCCTGGCGCATCCGCACAAGCCCTGTAATCTGCAACACATACTCGCTTTTGATGCGCGCTGCAATCTGTTTGAGCGCCTCATCGGCATCTTCGTCAATGACAACCTGCACAATTCCGCTTCTGTCACGCAGCGCGATAAACTGCAATGCGCCAAGATTGCGGCTATGCTGCGTCCATCCGCAAAGCGTCACACACTTACCCGCATAATCCTGTGTTACATCGCCGCACCCGCAGGTGCGCATGCTGGTTTTATTCATGCTTCCTTCTCCT
The DNA here is from genome assembly GCA_019420085.1 of Christensenella sp. Classification (GTDB taxonomy): domain Bacteria; phylum Bacillota; class Clostridia; order Christensenellales; family Maliibacteriaceae; genus RGIG9107. Next base: position 5,338 of record JAHZHV010000156.1, on the reverse strand, counting down.
TTATCATGGCAAGCGCCGTTTCGGCAACGGCCGCAATTGACGTTTCAACTTCCTGTCCGCTTTGCATATCGCGCACATGCAATACACCACTTGCAAGTTCGTCCGCACCCAGTACAACCATTGTCTTGGCTCCCGTCTTACCGGCATACTTAATCTGTGCTTTCAGTCCCCGTGCGGCATGATCCATCTGTGCATGCAGCCCTGCCGCGCGTAATTGCAGGCACAGCGAGAATGCCGCCTCCTGCGTCGCCGCGTCTGAAAAAGCTGCCACAAACACATCACAGGTGCGATCCACTACCGGCAGCTTGCCAAGGGACTGCATCACCATCAAAAGGCGCTCCATTCCAAACGCAAATCCAACACCGGCAAGGGCCGGACCGCCCATCAGGCGCATAAGCCCATCGTAACGTCCGCCGCCGCAGACCGTGCCCTGTGCACCGATATCCTCAGAAATAATTTCAAAAACAGTCCGGGTATAATAATCGAGTCCACGAACAATCATCGGGTCAATGGAAAAAGGAATCTGTGCCGCATCCAGATAGCGTTTCAGACTTTCAAAATGCGCGCTGCATTCCTCGCACAAGTGATCCAGCATCTTGGGCGCGTCCTTTGCAATGCGTTTACAGCTTTCTTCCTTACAGTCCAGAATGCGCATCGGATTGCGCTGCAAACGATCATGGCAAGTGGGACAAAGCTGTGAAAGATTCTCCGTAAAATAAGCGCGAAGCTTCTCCTGATACGCCATGCGGCAGCTCGGACAGCCAATGGAATTGATGTGCAAAGCGAGTTTTTCCACACCCAGTTCCTTCAAAAGCCCCCACGCAAGCGAAATTACTTCCGCATCGCAGCTTGCAGCCGGCGCGCCGAACACCTCCACACCAAATTGATGAAGCTGACGATAGCGTCCCGACTGCGGATTTTCATAACGAAACATCGGCGCGCTCAGATAGTACATCTTCACAGGCATGGGACCGGAATACAAACGATGCTCCAAAAAAGCACGCACCACACCGGCAGTGTTTTCCGGACGCAGTGTCATGCTTCGTTCGCCCTTATCCAGGAAGGTGTACATCTCTTTTTGCACAATGTCCGTCGTATCACCCACGCCGCGGGCAAAAACGGATGTCTGTTCAAAAATCGGCGTGCGAATTTCCTCATATCCAAAGCGTGAGCAGCGGCGTCGAATCACCGCTTCCACTGCCTGCCACGCGCCGGACTCTTCCGGCAGAATGTCGTGCGTACCGCGCGGCGCCTTCATTTCCATGTCCCGATTCCCCTTCCGTCTATCAGCATACGCCCTGTATTATAGCGATTCGACACATCCCTTGTCAATCGATGCGGTGTATTGCATCAGCACGTATCGCAGATACTATACATGCAATTTCCATATGATGCGCCCCTATTCAATAAAATAAGAAAGGATCTATTGCTAACATGCTTAATTTTCGTACCGACCTTGCTATGGAAGCCCGGGAAGCCCTGGCACAGGACGTCCCCGAAGGCGTGGCAGTGCGCCACAGTAAACAGCAGGGGTTTGAGGTGACACACGTGCGCATTCTCACGCACGAAGCAGGACGTACTCTGGGCAAACTGCCCGGCAACTATGTGACGCTTGAACATACCGATCTTGCACAGGCAGATTCACAGGTACAAAACGATTGCGCTGCGATCATGGCACAGCAGCTGCGCACAATGCTGCCGGCACATTTATCAGGCGCACCTGCACTCGTAGTCGGACTTGGAAACAAAAACATCACACCAGATGCACTTGGCCCCTGTGCAGCCGGCCGCATCTTTGTCACGCGTCATTTGATCGAAAACTGCAGTATAACCCAAATCGACGGCGTTCCGCTCAACAGTGTCTGCGCCTTTTCCCCGGGCGTATTGGGCGTTACGGGCATGCAGACAGAAATGGTGGTACGAAGTGTCTGTGCGCAGCTTCATCCCTGCTGTGTACTTTGCATCGATGCGCTGGCAGCCATGAGCGCTGCGCGGCTGCTTTGCACCATCCAGCTTTCGGACAGCGGCATTGCGCCAGGCTCCGGTGTCGGGAACCACGCACAGGGCCTAGATCAAAGCGCGCTTGGTGTACCGGTAATCGCCATCGGCGTCCCAACCGTTGTGTATGCTTCCGTTCTTGCAGCAGAATCCGCAGCAGATACCCCGCATCTTGCAGCAAGCAACACGCCGCAAGACATGCTTGTTACCCCCCGCAATATCGATGAGGCCACCGATATTCTGTCACAAATTGTTGCAGACGGCATCAATCTTGCGCTGCAGCCCGAGCTTTCCCTGGAAGTCATGCGAAATTAACCGCCATACTCCTTTTGCAGAGCGTATCATAAAATGATGCGCTTTTTGTATGCGCATTTGCGGCATATCGTCCCATACGCGTGCATACCTTAACAATGCAAATATCTATCCCACTTGCCGCAAAAGGAGGCCTGACTTTCGTGGTGCGCATTCAGGTAATTACGCTGCGTCAGTTAATCGCAGCCATCGCAGCCGTCGTCCTTGCCATTGTCCTGATCGTCTTTGCACTGTCCGCTTTTTTGAAAAAAGACGATGCGGGTTCCATCGACATTGCGCAGACGGCCTATTGTGTGGAGACGCAGAGCGTCTCCGCTTCCGGACAAGCTCTTGCCGCCCGTGCAGCACAAACGCAGCAGGATGAAACAATACAATCCGGATATCTGACGCGCAAATTACCGCAGTGGATTCGTCTTGTATTCGGCTTTGATCCAACCGATCAGCAAAGTATCTTTTCCCATGCCCTGCCCGGCGCACAGATTGCAGCCCAGGCTTCCATCGAAGGGTATCTTACCGATGAACATGCCCAAAGCGAACCGCTGCCGCCTTCTGTCAGCGTTCAGATTGAGCAGCTGGAACAAAGCATCGCTCTGACGCCGCAAAACACACTGTTTGCCGACCTGCGCGACACACAGGACATGCGTGTGTTTGTCTATCACAGCCACACAACCGAAGCATACGCCGACTCCGTTGCCGATGCCGGTTCCTGGCGCGCCGCGGACGATACACAAAACGTTATCAGTGTCGGGGACGAGCTATGCCGGAATTTGGAAAGCTTCGGCATCGTGCCTTCGCACAGCCGGGTATATCATGAAAATCCAAACTATAACTACGCCTACACGGAATCGCTTAAGACGCTTCGTGCCGAGTATGAAGCATATCCGCAGACTGTACTTTTCATCGACCTGCACCGTGATGCCTGGATCGAAGGATCCTCCAGAGCACGGGCTGTAGAAGTCGACGGTCAATCCTGTGCACAGCTTCAGTTTGTTATCGGCGTCGGCACAGAAGACACGGCCGTACCGCACTGGCAGCAGAATTACGAGTATGCAGCGCGCATCACCGCCGTGCTGGAGGAAATTGCACCGGGCATCACACGCCCCGTACGCAGTGTGGCTGCCAAATACAACCAGTTCGTCGCGCCGGGCTGTATTCTCGTAGAGGTCGGACCTAACGAAAGTACACTTGCCGAAGCACAGGCTTCTATGAAATACCTTGCAGAAGCAATCGCCCGCGTGTTGTTGCAAACCTGAAAAAGCGATATAATGAACACAATCGTTATCAAAACGGAGTGTGCAGTATCTTGTCTACTTTCGATCAGCGTCCCATTGCAATTTTCGACTCAGGGCTGGGCGGATTAAGCGTCCTTGCCTGCGCGTTGGAACTTGCCCCGCGGGAATCGTTTGTCTATCTTGCCGACCTTGCCAATGCGCCTTATGGTGAACGCAGCGTCGAAGATATTCGTTCTCTTGTCAGCAGTGACGTAAGTATTTTGCTCAAACACAACGTCAAGGCTCTTGTTGTTGCCTGCAATACGGCAACAGCATGCAGCGTTGCGCTGCTTCGTCGGCAGTTTCATGGCATGCCCATCATCGGTATGGAGCCCGCACTGAAGGTCGCCGCCATGCATTGTCCCGGCAAGGCCGCGGTACTTGCCACACCCGCAACACTGTCTCTTGGCATGTTTGACCTGCTGCGCCAACGCTGTGCACATGATGTAGCGGTACTGCCCGTGCCCTGCCCCGGCCTTGCACACATGATCGACGAGGATGCATCACCCGAGGCTCTGCGCGACTATCTTTATGAAAGACTTGACCCCGGCGATACAAGTGTTACAAGTATTGTGCTGGGCTGTACGCATTATGTGCTGATTGCGCCACTGATCCGCCGCTTTTATCCCGGGCGCGCCGTATTAAGCGGCAACGAGGGTGCTGTACGGCACATGTTGGATGTTCTTGCCGCGCATGGTTTGTGCGCACAACAAAGCAGTGATCCGCGTGTGCGTTACCTTTGCACTGCGCCAATCGATCAGATTCAAACACGCATGGAACTTGTCACGGCACGGGCGCAGCATGCGCGCGTATGGGAAAACTTCTTTCCCGACCCGAACTGACAAAAAAATCCTTGCAAAGGCATGTACAATATGGTACTATAATCGGGTGCAAAGATCTGAAAAAGGAGGTGAATCCTTTGCCGAATATCAAATCTGCCATGAAGCGCGTCAAGACTTCTAAGAAAGAGAACGTCCGCAACCGCGGTATCCGTTCTACGGTCAAAACGATTCTGAAGAAGTATAACGCTGCTGTGGAGAATGACGTCGAGCAGGCTGCCGCTTCTCTTCCTGCGGTAAATGCCACGTTGGACAAAGCTGTCGCCAAAGGTGTCATGCATAAGAATGCTGCCAATCGCCATAAGGCGAACGCCGCCAAAAAGCTTGACGCTGCTACCAAGGCGTAAGTGATTCACCCCGAACTTCATTCTCAATACGAAATAACAAACAGTAGAACCGATACGGCAGCGTGTCGGTTTTTCTGTTTGCTGACAGGAAATATCCCTCGTTGTCCTACAATCTGAAAAAGACCTTTTCCCACCTTGAAAAAACGACGGATGCAAGCAAAGGCATCCGCCGTTTTCTTATTTCAACTTCTGTTGCAAGCAGCAGCATGCCATCGCAGATCATTCATGCACCGCGTTCCATATCCGTACCGCTTGCCTGCTGCGTGCGCGTGCCCGTCAAAACCAGCCTTGCATTGTTCTGTACGCATTTAAGCAGTGCGCCCAGTGCCCGCATCAGCGGCTTTCGCATCTGCGGATCCATTCCGCGCACAGCACGTACAACGGCGTGCAGGCTCTTATACTTGTTGCTCAGCACACTCTGCACGGAATCTCCCTGCACATTTTCCAACACCTGGAACATCGCATCGACAAACGCGGCCCGCTGCGCCGGCTCTACGCTCAGCAGCCAGTCATGCAGCGTACGGTCAATAAAACGGCTTGCCCCCGTAACGGTATCCAGGCACACAAAACC
>JAHZHV010000155.1:1791-10805 GCA_019420085.1 Christensenella sp. | reverse complement strand
ATCATGCGCGACAGGCGCTCTTTTAAGTCATGAATGCTGTCGGCAAGACAAAATACCGCCATAACTTCACTGGCCACAGTAATATCGAAGCCATCTTCCCGCGGCACACCGTTGACACGGCCGCCCAGTCCATCGACAATATTGCGCAGCTGACGATCATTCATATCAACGCAGCGCCGCCATACAATGCGCCTGGGATCAATCGAAAGCGCATTTCCCTGGTGAATGTGATTATCCAGCATCGCCGCAAGCAGGTTGTTTGCCGCACCGATCGCGTGAAAATCACCGGTAAAGTGCAGATTGATATCTTCCATCGGCACAACCTGCGCCCAACCGCCGCCGGCTGCGCCGCCCTTGACGCCAAATACCGGTCCCAGAGACGGTTCCCGAAGCGCCGCAAGCGCATTTTTACCAATACACCGCAGCGCATCTGTAAGACCAATGGTCGTGGTCGTCTTCCCCTCTCCGGCTGCCGTCGGCGTGATGGCGGTCACCAGAATCAGTTTCCCGTCTCGTGCGTCGGTCTCCTGCAGCAGCGACAGATCCACTTTGGCCTTATATCGGCCATAGGGTTCCAGATACTTTTCGTCGATTCCTGCGCGCGCGGCAATCTGCCCGATCGGCTGCATCGTCACGCTCTGTGCAATTTCAATATCGCTTTGATACTGCATGCGTATTTTGTCTTCCTCCGTTTTTTAATCTGACTGCCCCTTAATGATGAAACAGCCGCATGCCTGTAAAGGCCATAACCATCCCATATCGATCGCAGGTTTCAATCACCTGCGCATCGCGCACAGAACCGCCCGGCTGCGCAACAAACTGCACACCGCTCTTATGCGCACGTTCAATGTTGTCCCCAAACGGGAAAAATGCATCTGAACCAAGCGCAACACCGGCAACTTCATCCAGATACGCACGTTTTTGCGCCTGCGTCAGAGGCTGAGGCCGGTGCGTAAAGTATTTCTGCCAATTGCCCTCGGCGCAGACATCCTCTTCACATTCATTGATATATCCGTCAATGACATTATCCCGCTGCGGCCGCGCCAGTGTCGGCAAGAAGGGCAGCGCCAGCACCTGCTCATGTCTGCGCAGCTGCCAGGTATCGGCTTTTTGTCCCGCAAGACGCGTGCAATGAATGCGCGACTGCTGTCCGGCGCCCACACCGATAGCCTGTCCGTCCACCGCATAGCAGACGGAATTGGACTGCGTATACTTCAGCGTCAAAAGCGCAACAAGCAAATCACGCTTTGCATCGGCGCTGAGCGTCTTTTCCTGCGTTACAATATTGGAAAGCAGCGCTTCGTCGATGACAAAGTCGTTCCGGCCCTGTTCAAACGTCACCCCAAATACCTGCTTGCACTCCCTGGCATCCGGCTGATAATCGGCGTCGATCTGAATAATCGCATAGGTACCGCGGCGCTTCTGCCGCAGAATCTCCAGCGCCTGCGGTGTATAGCCCGGTGCAATGATGCCGTCGGAAACCTCACGGCGGATCAGCCGCGCCGTCGTCTCATCGCAGACATCCGACAGCGCGATGAAATCTCCAAAGGAACTCATGCGGTCCGCACCGCGTGCCCTTGCATAGGCACAGGCAAGCGGAGAATCGTCCAGGCCTTCCAAATCTGAGACTGCACAGGCAAGCTTTTGCCGTTCATCCAGCGTAAATGCAACCGCCGCACCCGCCGGGCTGACATGTTTAAAAGATGCTGCAGCGGGCAGATGCAATGCCGCTTTCATCTCCCGCACCAGCTGCCAGGCGTTGAGCGCATCCAGAAAGTTAATATATCCCGGGCGTCCGCATAAGATTTGTACCGGCAAAGCGCCGCCATCTGCCATAAAAATGCGGGCGGGTTTTTGGTTGGGATTACAGCCGTATTTCAATTCATATTCGTTCATCGCTCTTTTTCCTTTCCGCAACACAGTCAAACATTTCGATTGACGATGCGTTCCCAAACAGCGCCCGTTTTTAAATTCATCCAGCGCACATACAGCGAAATCCTGTTGTCCGCATCAAGACTTTCCCAAAGCAAATCACAAAAACGATCCGGATCCGTATCCAGACGCACACAAACCGGCTCTGTGCAGAAGCTCGGCAATGGGTTCCCGTCGTGCGCGTATGTGTGAATCAGATGTCCCGCGCCGGGCTGTCCCGGATAACAGAAGTATTCCCGCACACATCCGTCGGTAAGCTGCGCACGCTTTAAAATGCTCAGCTGATAGGCATATGCATCCGGCGAAAGCGTCAACAGCGCACTGATGCGCGGGGTACAATGCGGTTCATCCGGCTCATAGCATCGTGTCATCAGCGCATCGATAAAATTGCCGCCCGCGTGCAATGCTTCTGCAATCGTATCCGTCTGATCCCCATTGGTCACAATCACTCTGCCCGGCAGCACGCGCATGGGTGCATACAGAATCAGCGACGGGTCCTCAACGCGCGATTCATCGAACGCGCGCGTGTAAAGATCTTCCCCACGCTTTTCAAAGATGCGATTGCGGCTGTTTTCGCTCCTGCCCATAATAAAATACGCAGCCACAGCCGAAACACCGTCGGCGCTCATGCCAACCAGAATGCCACGACCGGGATATGTGTTTGCGCGCAAATACTGTGATACGTCTGTCATGCAAGTTCCCTGCATCCGGCGCATGCCTCCTTTTTTGTCTCCACGGATAAAAAAGCCGCACCCAGGCGCGTCTTTATCTCGATAACCAATTAAAGTATACAAGAGTGCTGCGCCGCCTGTCAACGCATCTTTTTTTTAGAAAAGGCATCTGTAAAAGCAAAACAAAAAACAGCCGCTGCATCCGCAAAGTGCAGCGGCATAATAGATTCTTTTACAGATGCAATTGGGTCAGAAAATCCGTAATTCTATCAAAACCGCAGGAATGCGACGCTTTGACAAGAACGGTATCTCCCTTCTTCAAAAGCTGCGGCAGTGCTGTACACAACGCATCCTGATCGGTAAACCAATGTGCCTGCACCCCATTTGCGGCAGCTGCGGCAAACGTATGATGTGACAGGTTCCCGCAGGCAATCAGAACATTGACGTCATTTTCCGCCGCCGCGCGTCCCATATCCGCATGCAGCGTTTCCGTCTCATCTCCCAGTTCCAACATATCGCCAAGGATACATACGCGCCGTCCCGGCGTCTGGGAAAGCGATTGCAGCGCCGCGCGCACGGAACTTGGATTGGCGTTATAACAATCGTCAATAATCGTCAGCGTATCGGTTTGCACCACATGCGCACGCCGGCCAACCGTCTCATACGACGCAATACCGGATGCAATATCCTCCGGTACAATTCCCAAAAGATCGCCCACCGCTGCAGCGGCAAGCGCCGCATAAACCATATGCACGCCATAAGCAGGAATCGTAACGTCAATCCAGGCGCCGCCTGGAAAGCAAATCGTGCAGGATGTGCCGTCCTGTCCAAGATTTTTTACTGCACGGGCAACGTAATCATTGGCTGCATCAAGCCCATAGGTCACTTTTCGAACCGGCGGCTGCATGGCGCGCAGCAGGTCGTCATCGCCATTGACAACGGCCACGGCGCCGGCATCCATACCGGCAAAGATCTCGCTTTTGGCCCGCAGAACGCCTGCGCGATCTGACAGTGCTTCCAAATGGGAATAACCAATAATGCTCATGACCGCGATCGTGGGGCGCACCATATGCGTAAGGCGCGTCATTTCACCAAAATCACTGATCCCCATTTCCACAACAGCCGCCTGCGCATCCTGCGCCATGGCAAGCAACGTCTGCGGCACACCCAGTTCGTTATTAAAATTCTTCTGTGTCTTATGCGTTCGATACACCTGCGACAGCACCGACCAGATCATTTCCTTTGTGGTCGTCTTGCCCACGCTTCCGGTCACGCCAATGACGGGAATATCAAACAAACCCCGATACCACGCTGCAAGACGTCCAACCGCAGCAAGGGAAGAATCCACCTGCACATAGGGCGTTTCCCCTGCATCCTTTGGCGCACGTTCCCCCACGCACAGTACGGCGCCCGCATCAAGCGCCTTTGCAATAAAATCATGCCCGTCGCTTCGCGCACCGCGCAACGCAATAAAAATCGAACCTTCGCAAACCGTCCGGCTGTCCGTCGTAACATTCGTCACCATACGCAAAAGGCCGGCTTCCGCGCCCGTATAGACACCGTCCAGCGCCTGTACAGCCTCCTGCACAGTAAATCGTTTCATTACGCTTCCTCCCGTACCCGAAGGGAGATTTCCACGATCTTCTGGCACAACTGTTCATAGTCAATGCCAACTGCCGCAGCCTCCTGCGGCATCAGGCTTGTCGGCGTCATGCCCGGCAGCGTGTTCATCTCAATGAAGTACACGTCGCCTTTTTCATCAACCATGTAATCCGACCTTGAATAAACCGAAAGCCCCAATGCATTGTGTACCTTCAATGCCATCTGCCGCAGTTCCTGCTCAATCGCAGGATCAATCGCAGACGGACAAATCTCCGTCGCTGCACCGGCCTGATACTTGTTCTTATAGTCGTAAAAACCCTCTTTGGGAATAATCTCGATGGAAGGCAGGCTCTCCCCGTCCAATACCGCCACATCAATCTCACGGCCGCGAATATACTGTTCCAATACAACACGTTCATAACAACGGCTCTGTTCCAGCGCCCGTGCAAGTTCCTGAGCATCCTGTGCAATGGATACACCAATACTGGAACCGCTATCCACGGGCTTCACGACACACGGCGTTTTTGTACGCGCCACAATATCTTCAACGGACTCCCGATTGGGATAAACCGTTTCCCATGCAGGCGTACGTACGCCAACGGAAGCCGCAACGCGCTTTGTCAGATCCTTATCCATTGCAATGGCACTGCCAAGGTAGCCGCTGCCGGTATAAGGCACGCCCAGCAAATCGAGCGTTGCCTGAATACGTCCGTCTTCACCGCAGGCGCCATGCATGCCGATGAACACGAGATCTGCCGCCTGACACAGCTCCAGCACACCGTACCCAATCTTGCTTTTGGACTTCCATTTACGCGACGCCGCAATCGCCGCAAGATCCGGCGCCTCGTGTCCCACGCTTGTGTCCGGAATCGGCGGCAAATGCTCAAAAAGCGATGCCGGCTCGCCGCTAAAACCCTCAAGGCCAAAGAACATATCCACCATGACGGCCTTGTGTCCCAGCTTGCGCAGCGCTTTGCAAATCAACGCACTGCTTGCAATCGAAACATTTCGTTCGGGGCTTAAGCCGCCGCACATGACGACGATTTTCATTCTGGTTATCTCGTTCCTTTCTCACGCTGCACAAACAGGCAAAATGCAGCAAATTGCACTGCATATGCAGATATACCACGTTTCCTGCTACAGTATAACAAAAACGCCTTTTTCGAACAATTACGATACGGCAATTGCGCACCTTCCATCACATGGTACGGCACGTTTTGCACACTTATGCCCGGCAATACACAAAGACTTACTGCCGCAATGCAGCGAACCGGCTACACCACTTGTCGTATTCGGAATATTCACGCACAGCAGTCCGGATATGAAAACCATTGCAGCAGAAGATACAGTGTGTTTCCGCCAAGCAATCTTGTTCTGTATATTATACCGATTTGACGCAACATTTTTACAAAGCGCTGAAAACCAAAATCCGCTGAAAACAATCCGTAAACCCATCTAATTGCGCCATTTTGCTTGTGTAATATTTACAAACCGCATTGACGGTACCGCCTTTGCGGTGTTAAAATCTATGCAGCAATTCTTGCTTTTGCCGCATATCCTTCCGATATGTGGTACAAACCTTTCCCATTGCTAAAAAATCATAGTAAAGCAGAAGAGGTCTTTGTCATGGAACGTTATTATCAGCCCGAGATCGAAACCGCAAGCCGCGAACAGATTACAGCTTGGCAGAGTGAACGTCTTGTGAAACAGGTGCGCCACGTCTGGGACAACGTACCGTATTACCGCAAAAAAATGCAGGAAAAAGGCGTCACGCCAGCAGATATCCACGGTGTAGAAGACCTGTATAAGCTTCCCTTTCTTTCCAAGGAAGATTTGCGCAATGCGTATCCCTACGGTCTTGTCGGCAAGCCGCTGCGCGATTGTGTGCGAATTCAATCGACCTCCGGTACGACCGGAAAGCGCGTTGTTGCTTTCTATACGCAGCATGATATTGATCTTTGGGAAGATTGCTGTGCCCGTGCCATCGTCGCCGCTGGCGGTACAAACGAGGACGTTTGCCAGGTCTCCTATGGATACGGCCTGTTTACCGGCGGCCCCGGTTTAAACGGCGGTTCGCATAAGGTTGGCTGTCTGACAGTCCCTGCTTCCTCTGGCAATACACAGCGGCAGATCATGTTCATTCAGGACTTGCAGGCAACCATTTTGTGCTGCACGCCTTCCTATGCGGCATATCTGGGCGAAACGATGAAGGAAATGGGACTGACGCCCGACCAGATCCCGCTGAAAGCCGGCATCTTCGGTGCAGAGGCCTGGTCTGAAGAGATGCGACAGGATATTCAAAATACGCTCGGCATCAAAGCTTATGATATTTACGGTCTGACCGAATTGTCGGGTCCTGGCGTCAGCTTTGAATGCTCCGCACAATCCGGCATGCACGTCAACGAAGATCATTTCATTGCCGAAATCATTAATCCTGAAACGGGAGAAGTACTGCCCGACGGACAAAAAGGTGAACTGGTATTTACCGCTATCACCAAGGAAGCTTTCCCCATTCTGCGCTACCGCACACGCGATATCTGCGTACTCAGTCACGAAAAGTGTCCTTGCGGCCGCACCCATGTCAAGATGCATAAGCCCATGGGGCGCTCTGATGATATGCTCATCATTCGCGGCGTCAACGTCTTCCCGTCGCAGATTGAAACCGTACTGCTGAATCACGGATATTCGGCCAATTACCAAATCATCGTCGATCGCGTACGCAATACCGACACGCTTGATGTACAGGTGGAAATGACACCGGAAATGTTTACGGATAACCTCGGGGAAATTGACCGCCGTCAAAAAGAACTGGTAGAAGGACTTCGCTCCATGCTGGGACTCAGCGCCAAGGTCACACTCGTGGCGCCCAAATCCATCGTACGCAGCGAAGGAAAAGCCGTACGTGTCATTGACAAGCGCAAAATCTGACGAAACTTTTACGCAGGACCATTTCAGGAAAGGAGCCTTTGTATGAGCATCAAACAGATTTCCGTTTTCATTGAAAACAAACCCGGCGCCCTTCTTGCCTTAACCGGCGTACTGGCGGCGCATAAAATCGATATGCGCGCCTTATCGCTTGTTGAAAGCGAGGACTTCGGCATCGCGCGTATTATCGTTGACGACGTCTACACCACCACTACGCTTTTAAAGGACGAAGGATACGTGCATTCCATTACGCCCGTTGTCGGCGTCTCCATTCCTGACGTACCCGGCGGCATGAATCGCGTTTTGGATGCGCTCTCCCGTGCAGGCGTCAACATCGAATACATGTATGCCTTCCTGGGCGGCAAGGATTCTGAGCATGCCTACATGATCTTCCGTGTGGCAGATGCCGCAGCTGCTGCTACTGCACTGACAGCAAACGGTATTGAAATTGTCTCACAGGAAGAGATTTCTCAGATCTGAAGACGCAATTTGACCGGAACCCACAAGGAACCGCGCATGATAAAAGCAATGCGCGGTTCCTTTTTTCATTGCCTTTACATGGCAGCACAAACATAAAAGAATATGGTATTTTTTACAACACGGATTTGCAATTTTCCTATCTTTATGCTATAGTATTTAGGCATGCCTTTGATGAGATGGCATGCGTACCATCCTTGCTCTTTGCCGGAAAGACAAAGGGCTGCAAGTCCATAAGGAGGTGAAAAGGACATGAATCATTACGAGGTACTCTACATCATCAACGACACCGCAGAGGAGGCCGCCAAAGCTGCACTGATTGAGCGTTTTTCCAATCTGGTGACTGAAAACGGCGGTACTGTCGTCAAGGTCGAGCAGTGGGGCCGCAAGCGTCTGGCCTACCCCATTCGTTTCATGAACGAAGGATACTATGTACTCATGACGTTTGACGCGGATGCCGAATTCCCGGCCGAACTGGAACGTAACCTGCGCATTGCATCTGAAAACGTACTGCGCTTTATGGTCACGCGGATTCCTGAGGCAGGCGAGGTTGTCGCCGAAGAAGACGAAGCGCCCGCAGCTGATGAAGCCGTCGAGGCAAATGAGGCCGCCGAGTAAGGAGGGCTTTGTATGAACCGGGCATTTCTAGTCGGAAATCTGACTCGCGATCCGGAACTGCGCAAAACGCAGAATGATGTTTCTGTTTGCACATTTACCATTGCCTGTAACCGCCGCTTTGCAAATGCCAACGGGCAGCGTGAAGCGGATTTTCTGCCCATCGTTGTTTGGCGTGCGCAGGCAGACAACTGTTACCGTTACCTGAAAAAGGGACGCCGTGTTGCAGTTGTCGGCTCCATTCAGGTACGCTCTTACGACGCGCAGGATGGTTCCAAGCGTTATGTCACCGAAATCGTCGCTGACGAGGTCGAGTTCCTCGGCACAAACAATGGCAGCGGACGGGATTCCGGTGAATATGATTCCTTTACGCCCCAGAACGCCGGTCAGGCTTCCGGGGATATGCAGAGCGTCGAAGACGACGACCTGCCATTTTGATCGATTTAGGTAAGGAGGCAATCACATGGCCGAAAATCAGGCTCCCGAGGTTCGCACCGAGACTCAGGCGCCCGCAGCCGGCGAAGCTGCGCGTCCTGAACGTCGTGAGCGTCGTCCTTCGGGTGGACGCGGCATGCGCCGCCCCCGCAGAAAGGTCTGCGCCTTCTGCGTGGATAAAGTGAATTATATTGACTATAAGGACGTTAATCGTCTGCGCCGTTACATGACTGAGCGCGGCAAAATCATGCCACGCCGCATGTCCGGCACGTGCGCCAAGCATCAGCGCCATCTGGCGATGGCCATCAAGCGTGCGCGCGTGATGGCGCTTCTTCCCTACGTCAGCGACTAAGGAAG
>JAHZHV010000155.1:0-1781 GCA_019420085.1 Christensenella sp. | reverse complement strand
ACACGACTGCAATGTATTTTCAATTGCAGTCGTGTTCTTTTCTTTTATCAAATCAACATGTCATATCATTAGGAAACGCGAACAGCAAAAAACAACGTTAGGATCAAAATGTGCGCCTGGCATTATAAAAGAGGATGCGCTCTTTTTGAGCACATCCTCTTATTCTCATTTCTGCTTCAGGACTCTTTTGATCCTCGCGTGTCATCAGCGGAGGGTTGCCGGCGCTGCGGCTGACGAAGAGGCTGTCCCTGCACAGGACGCTGCGCTGTATTGGTGGGCCGCTGCGGCTGACGAATCGGCTGACTTTGGGGCGTGCGGCGAACCGGCTGCCCCTGTACAGGGCGACGTGCACCCGGCTGCTGCATCCCCTGCGCGGGGCGGGAAGGCCGCTGTGGCGCGGCGGGACGCTGCATATTCGCTGCTCCCTGGACATTGCGTACATTTCCGCCGCCTTGCGGTACCGTACGGCGAATACGAAGCGTATCTCCAAACTGCGTAACCTGACGTTCCACCGGCGGCCGCTGTCCTGTCGGCTGCCGATTCGGTTCCACAATACGCTGTGGACGCTGTGACATCTGTTTATTCTGCCTGGAAAGCCGCGTCGTCTGCGTCACCATGATATAAATCGTAACACCGACGACACAAACAATCAAAATGCCAAGCACAATCGCAAGCCGTGCAACAATTTTTCCAAAGATTGACAACCACTGACGATCCGCGCTGAGGATGGATTCCATCAAATTTCCTTCATCCTCCTGATCAGACACGACAATACCCGGCGTCTGTGCGGCAGCCTCACTGTTATCCGGCTCCTGCGACGTTTCAGGTTCCTGCACCTGTTCCGAAGTCTGCGGCTGCTGTGTCGGATCCGCATGCACCACATCCGGCGCAGCAAACAAAATAACGCCCATCAAACAGCATACAACCAAAAGCCATGCTGTATATCGATTTATCTTCAGTCGTTTCAACATCGACATATCAAACCCCTTCGCAAATCCACATCGGATCCTGCCATATCCGCTGGCTTGCCGTATCACAAGACCAGTCGCTGGAAACCGATTCTTTTTGAGTATATCCCCCATGCATTGCGTTTGTCAATTACAGGTGTTTTAACTTTCCGTTTCCGATCTGTAATTTTGTCCTGTTCTGACGTTTTTTCGCAAAAAGCAAAGGCGGCTGCATGTGCATATACACAAGCAGCCGCCCCTGTTTTCCTTAATTATTTCTGTTACGCATTCTCCCGTGTGAAGCGAATCAATCCACCCGCCAGCAGAATACGACACAGGCGCTGTGAAGCATCCAGATGCGTGCGGATCACATGACCGTTTGTCCGGTTTGTCACAACAATCGGGCCGCCAGCCGCAATCTGCGCAGGCGCATCTTCAATCACAAGCGCATCACCCTGCGCAATTGCGTCATAATCGGCAGGATCGTCAAAAACAAGCGGCAAAATACCCGAATTAATCAGGTTTGCCATGTGAATGCGTGCGAAACTCTTTGCCAGCACCGCGCGCACGCCAAGATACAGCGGAACCAGCGCCGCATGCTCTCTGGAAGAGCCCTGGCCATAGTTCTGGCCGGCCACCAAAAATCCTCCGCTCTTTTCCTTTGCCCGCGCCGGGAAATCCGCATCCACAGGCGAGAGGCAATAATCCGAAAGATACGGGATATTCGAGCGGTACGGAAGAAGTTTTGCATTGCTGGGCATGATATGATCGGTCGTAATATTGTCCGTCATCTTCAAAAGGACATCGCCGCAAACATCGCCTTCCATTTTTTTA
>JAHZHV010000154.1:9336-11043 GCA_019420085.1 Christensenella sp. | reverse complement strand
CGGAGGTCATTGCAATCGGCGGCGGCGTAAGCAATGCCGGCGAATATCTGATGACGCCGCTGCGCCAGGAACTGGCAAAGCTGATCGTCAACAAGGGTATGGCATATTCGCAGCTTCGGTTGTGTGAGCTTGGCAGCGACGCCGGGATTATTGGTGCCGGCCTGCTGGGCGTGGAAAAGGAAACGTCAACGGGCGCATAAGATGCGCCAAAGCGGTTGTGCGTATTGGGAAAGATGTATTATAATAACGAAGTCCGCGACGGGCGCGCGGGCTTCGTTTTTTGTTTGTTGGGGGGTATGATGTGCTTCGTCTTTTATCCGTGACATTTGCCGCGCTTGCGGCTTCTGCCGCGTGTGGTCCGTTCCTTGCGGCATGGCTGCGCGGCGGCGGTACACTTGGCGGGTATTGGAAACGATTGCGCGGCGCATATGTTCTGCTTGGAACACATCTGATCCTCAGCCTTGTTGCGGTCGGATTGACCGGGTACACGCTGCGCATGTATCCGCGTTATACGGGATTTGTGCTCGGCGTCTGCTTTGGCGTATTCTGGGTCCGCTTTTGCGTTCAGGCGTATTTGCATCGCATGATACCGCGTCAGAGTGCACGTTTGCTTGTGCTTTGCATGCTGTTTCATTTGCTGTTTTGCCTGTGCATGGTGCTGCTGTGCAGTGCATGGGGGGCTTTGCTGCTGCTTTTGCCGGTGGTCATTGCGCCTGTGGTTGCAGGGATTGTGGGACTGGCAGACTGTGTTTTGATGCGTGCGGCGGATAACAGACGTGTGCAAAGCGCGATGAAAAAACGCGCGCGTTTGAGTGCAGTCAATGCCGTCATTGTCGCAGGAGGATCCGATACGGCGCTTTGCATGCACATGGTATCCCACATTCTGGGCAATGCAGTGCATTGCGTCGCCGTCGGGCCGCAGGATACGACGCTGCCGCAGCTTGCCAGGGTTGTCTGCAGCAAACTGGATGGCCGGTCCCGCTTTCTGATTGCGCAGACGCCGGATCAGGATGCGCGGGAAACGGCGCGGCTTTGCGCGCTGCTTCAGCCGCGCGTTGCGGTATTGCCTTGCAGTGCGGATGCACCATGCACGGCAAACGCGGCGGTGATTCGTACGGTTTTGGAAAGCATTCCGCGCAATGGCGCAGTGATTGCGCCGGCAGGTGCGGCGCTGGATGGGCTGCAGCACGGAACCCTTGTACGCGCTTATGGCGCGGACCGTCAGGGGGATCTTTATGCGGACAACCCCTGCTTCTCAGCGGAGGGCACGCGCTTTGTTCTGCACGCACGCAGCAGCGGCGAGTCCGTCGTGTGCGATATGCCGTTTCTGGGCCGGCGCGCGCTGCATGCGGCGGTTGCGGCCTGCACGACAGCGCGGTTGTTTGGAATGCCGCTGCACAGGATTGCAGAGGCGCTGCTGCAGACGCCGCCGATGCAGGGCGTCCTGCATGTCAGGCATACGCCCGACGGCGTACTTCGTCTTGAAAATGGCGCAGTGTATGATGCGGAGGGTGTTCTCGATTCGTTGTGGGCGCTTGGACAGTTTTGTAGGGCGCGGCGGATTGCGGTCCTGGGCGAAACGGCAGGGCTGACGGATGATGTCGAGCAGAATAAACGCATTGGACGCTGCGCGGCACAGGCAGCTGATCTTGTATTGCTTGTGGGAACCCGGCAGGCCGATGCAATGTATGCCGGATTGCTGGAGGC
>JAHZHV010000154.1:0-9303 GCA_019420085.1 Christensenella sp. | reverse complement strand
GTGTTACAAAATCTGGATTTATCCATGCAATGATGGAGGAGGAAAACGATGGCAAAGATTCAAATGACCACGCCCATCGTCGAGATGGACGGCGACGAAATGACGCGCGTTTTATGGCAGAGCATCAAGGATAAGCTGATTACGCCTTTTGTCGATTTGGCCAGCGAGTATTATGATCTTGGCCTGGTATATCGCGATCAGACGGACGACCAGGTGACGATCGACGCGGCGCATGCGATTGAAAAATACGGCGTCGGCGTCAAGTGCGCAACGATTACGCCCAACGCGGCCCGTGTCAAGGAATACAATTTAAAGGCGATGTACAAAAGCCCGAACGGAACGCTTCGCGCCATGCTGGACGGCACGGTATTTCGGGAGCCGATCATTGCAGAGGGCATCGAGCCGTTGATTCCCGGCTGGAAGAAGCCGATTACGATTGCGCGGCATGCGTATGGTGACATCTATCGGGATACGGAGATGGTCATTGATCGCCCCGGACGCGTGGAACTGGTCTTCACCGGCGAGGACGGCACGCAGCGCCGTGAAACGGTGCATGAATTCAGGACGCCGGGCGTTGTGCTGGGCATGCATAATCTGGATGCGTCGATTGAA
Organism: Christensenella sp.; assembly: GCA_019420085.1. Taxonomy (GTDB): domain Bacteria; phylum Bacillota; class Clostridia; order Christensenellales; family Maliibacteriaceae; genus RGIG9107. The sequence continues at coordinate 8,691 of JAHZHV010000154.1, read as the reverse complement.
AGTTTTGCACATGCCTGCTTCCGCTTTGCACTGGATAAAGGCGAGGATCTTTGGTTCTCGACCAAGGATACCATTTCCAAACAGTACGACGGCCGCTTCCGTGACATTTTTGACCGGCTCTATCAGGACGAGTATCGGGATGCGTTTGAAAAGCGTGGTATCACGTATTTCTACACGCTGATCGATGACGCCGTGGCGCGTATTGTCCGCAGCGAAGGCGGCGTGATCTGGGCGTGCAAGAATTACGACGGCGACGTCATGAGCGATATGGCGGCCACGGCCTTTGGTTCGCTTGCCATGATGACGTCGGTATTGGTTTCTCCTGATGGCAAATATGAATACGAAGCGGCGCATGGCACGGTAACCCGCCATTATTATCGCTATCTGAAGGGAGAACAGACCTCGACCAATCCCACGGCAACGATATTTGCCTGGAGCGGCGGCCTGCGCAAACGCGGTGAGCTGGACGGAATCGACGCGCTGGTGGATTTTGCAAACCGGCTGGAACGCGCGGTGCTGGACACCATTGCGCAGGGCGATATGACCGGCGATCTGGCGCTGATCAGCAAACTGCCGGAAGTTCGCAAACTGACCACGGATGCGTTCATTGAAAAAATTGCGGAGAAGCTGTAAAAGACAGGTACTGCAAAATCTTCCGGTGAGGACGGTTTTGCGTTGCCAAAAATGAAAAAGACAAAAAAGAGACGGCGGACCAAAAGACAGTCCGGCGTCTCTTTTTTATGCGATGCAATAAAAAACGGTACAATGCTCAAGCGGGGGATTTGAGGATTGCATAGGAAAACAGCTTCACACCGCTTGGCAATTGGACAATGCCGCTGACATTGTCGCTTTGCAGCGATATGCCGGCGTGGAACAATACGGGGACAATTGCCGCATCTTCCAGAAGCAGTGTTTCTGCCGCATGATATTGCGCGTCGCTGCCCGATGTATCCGCAGCGGATTGTGCGGATTGGATCAGCGCATCATATTGCATACTGGCGTATTGCGCGGCGTTGCTGCTCATGCCGGTGACAAACGTTTTGAGCAGAGCCCCCTTATCGTCAACCTCTGCGGAAAAGTTTACAATTGCAATGCCGTAGTCACCTGCTGCAAGACGGGATTGATATGTGCTTTCATCCAGCGGCACGGGCGTGACATGGATATCCAGCTGATCGAGCCAGAACTGGCACAATGTCTTTGCCAGCGCTGTCTGCGCAGGACGGGTCTGCTGATAAATCAGATAGACGGTTGGAAAATCCTGCGCATCGGCAAAGCCTGCATCGGAGAGCAGCTGTTTTGCCAGCAGCAGATTTTCCGCATAGGCGGCGTCGGAAACGGACAACGGCGAACCGACCGGATCGGTGTGCGAAAAACATGTGGGAACAAGACAGGTTGCCGGCAGCCCGCGTCCAAGAAGCGACTCGCTGACGGACTGCTGCCGCACACACAGGGAAAAGGCACGGCGCACCTGTGCCTGATCAAACGGCGCGGCATGGTTGTTGAATGCGGCATATGTGACGCCGAAGACCGGCTGGCGTACGATGCCGGAATGATCCACGCCGTATGTCGCGGTCAGGACGTCGTCGCTGACGTCATCGGCAAAAGCAATTTCCTGCTTCCAAAAGGCATCGTATTGGGCGTCATCGTCCAAAAACAGAAACCGCAGCGTATCATTCAAAACAGACGGGGCATCGCGGTATGTATCGCTTTTTTGCAGCAGCATGTGATCGGATTCAAATTCCGAAACGACGTAAGGTCCGTTTGTAACAAGCGCGCAGAAGTCGGCGTCTTCCTGCTGCATTATTTCGTAGCTTTGTGCAAGATCCTCACGCAGCGGATAGAAGGCCTGATGGACGAACAGCGTGGAAACGCGCTGAACGGGTTTTTCAAATGTCACCTGAAGCTGTGTGTCGCTCAGGGCCACTGCGCCAAGGCTGGACGGATCGGCCCATCCTTCCATGATGGCTGATGCGTTCTGGATCTGCAGGTATAAAGAGGCATAGACGCTTTGCGTATCCGGTGCAACGGCGCGGCGCCACGCATAGACAAAGTCCTGTGCGCGCACACTTTCACCATCGGACCAGCGTGCGTCGTCACGCAGTGTAAATGTCCAGATACGGCCGGATTCGTCTGCACGCTCCACTTCGGCAAGCGCATTGACAATCTGACCGGATTCATCGTATCCGTAGAGCCCTTCAAACAGATGATAGACATACGATTGCGCCGTATCCTGCGCCTGTGCAGGAAGCAGCGTGGAAGGCTGCTGGGTTAAAGCGACGGTCAGCGTTTCCGCTGCCTGGGTTGACGCATGATCCTGCGCATCCGCTTCGGCAGACGGGGCGGCGCTTTTTGCACAGCCGGCAAGCGCTGATGCAATGAGGAACATGCAGATACACAGAGAAAGTACTTTTTTCATGGAAGATCCTCCGGGATTTGCATACAGATTAAAAATAGCACAAACAGGCCTCAGACGCAAATGCGTGCGTTGCCCGGGACGCGCAAAAAATGGTTCTGTTCGATGATAAAAAGCGAAAAAACATTTGACAAATTATTCCGAGTGTTTTACTATGAAATCGTAAAACCGATGAAATTCGTCGGAATAAAGGCGGAGGTGCTTGTATGAAATTGTCTACGCGCGGGCGCTATGGATTGCGGGCGATGTTCCGTCTGGCGCTGCGTTATGGCGAAGGGCCGGTTCCGCTGAATGCAATTGCGGAGGCAGAGAATATCCCGGAAGCGTATTTGGAGCAGCTGATGCCCCCTTTAAAAAAGGCGGCGCTGGTGACCGGTGTGCGCGGTGCGCAGGGTGGATATATGCTGGCCCGTTCTCCGAATGAAATTTCGGTGGGCGATATTCTGCGGCCGCTGGAGGGCGACTTTGCACCGACCGCATGCATGAGCGATACCGACAGCGAGTGTGCGATGCGCGGAATCTGTACGTCGCGCATTGTCTGGGAAAGAATGAGAGACGGTATTGATAAAGTGATGGACAGCATTTCCCTGCGGGACATGCTGGATGATTATGACCGCCTTTTGCGCGGAGAAAATTGAGCAGGAGAAAAAACACCATGGCAAAGACGATTTATATGGATCATGCGGGAACGACGCCCGTTGCACCGGAGGTTCTGGATGCAATGCTACCATATTTCACGGAGCATTTCGGGAATCCCTCCAGCATTCATCACGTAGGACGGGACAACCGTGCAGCGCTGGATTGTGCGCGCAACCAGGTTGCGCAGGCACTTGGCGCACAGGCGGATGAGATTTACTTTACAAGCGGCGGCAGCGAAGGGGACAACTGGGCGATTAAGGGCACCATGCTGCGCGACTGCAACAAAGGCAAAAAACTGATTACGACGGCAATTGAGCATCATGCGGTGCTGCACACGGGCGCATGGCTGCAAAAACACGGATATGAGGTGATTTACCTTCCTGTGGATTCCGACGGCATGGTTTCACCGCAGCAGCTGGAGGATGTGATCGGCGAGGATACGGCGCTTGTATCGATTATGTTTGCAAACAACGAGATCGGGACAATTGAACCGATTGCGGAGCTTGCAGCGGTGGCGCATCGTCATGGCGCGCTGTTCCACACGGATGCGGTGCAGGCAATCGGCGCGGTGCCGATCGATGTCAAGGCGCTTGATGTGGACATGCTCTCGCTGTCCGCACATAAATTCTACGGTCCCAAGGGCGTAGGCGCCATGTATGTGAAAAAAGGCGTCGTGATTGAAAATCTGATCGAGGGCGGTGCACAGGAGCGTGGAAAACGTGCCGGCACGGAGAATATTCCCGGCATCGTCGGACTTGGCGCGGCAATTGCGTTGGCGACGAAGAATCTTGAAAAAAATGCCGCGTATTTGACGCAGCTGCGTGACGATATGATTGCAAAGATCATGCAGCAGATTCCGCAGGTAAAGTTAAACGGTCATCCGACCAAGCGCCTGCCTGGGAATGTTAACGTAAGCATCTCCTACATTGAGGGTGAGTCCATGCTGATCCTGCTGGATCAAAACGGAATCTGCGCTTCCAGCGGGTCCGCCTGTACGTCAGGTTCTCTGGATCCGTCCCACGTGCTGCTTGCCATTGGCCTGCCGCATGAGACGGCGCATGGTTCGCTGCGGTTCTCTCTTGGTATCCACAATACGCAGGAAGAAGTCGATACGGTTGTCAGCGTGCTTGCGCAAACCGTTGATCGCCTGCGCAAGATGTCTCCCTTGTTCCACGAATAAAACGAACGGAGGATATGCGATATGTATAACGATAAGGTGATGGATCATTTCATGCATCCGCGCAATGTAGGCCAGATGGAAAATCCGGATGGCGTGGGTCAGGTTGGAAATCCCAAATGCGGAGATATCATGAGAATGTATATCAAAGTTGATGAGAATGAAAACATCAGCGACGTCTCCTTTCAGACGTTTGGCTGCGGTGCGGCAATTGCCACCAGCAGTATGGCAACGGAACTGATCAAGGGAAAGAGCATTCATGAAGCGATGCAGCTGACAAATGCCGCCGTTGTAGAGGCGCTGGACGGACTGCCGCCGGTAAAAATTCATTGCTCCGTATTGGCGCAGGAAGCGGTTGAGGCGGCAATTAACGACTATCAGCGCAGAAAACAGGAACGCGACAGGGAAAAGACGGAGTAACGCTGTAAAGAGAATCTGCGGACGCAAAACGTGTACCATTGTGCATTTTTTGCGTTCGCAATTTTGTTTTATTTGGGAAAAATGGAAAGAAATGACGCGAATCACCGCTTCTAAAAAGGGAATCATAGAAATGAAACCGATGGGAAGGAGTGATAAGACCATGAGCTGTAAAGCATTTGCGTGCGGTGTATTGCTTGGCATGACGGCGGCGATGACGGCGCTTCCGATGGCGGATCCGATCATTCGCGGACGGATGGTGCGCTGTGGCCGCAGGATGATGAAAAAGGCCAAGTCGGGTATTGAAAACCTGATCTGATCCGAATCCCCGTGCAGGTTTTTTCCAAAAAAGACGGCTTGCGTGCAATCGATGGCGCGGCCGTCTTTTTTTTGCTATACTTTGCACGGGAGGTGAGCGGATGGATCTGCATCGACAGGTGTATGAAAGACTGCTGCATGCAAAGGACGAATCCTATGCGGCGTTTATGCAGCGCTTGATACCAAACTGTAAGCCGCTGCTCGGCGTGCGCGTACCCGTCCTGCGGCGCGAAGCGGCAATGATTGCTTCGAATAAGCAATGGGAAGCGTATTTTGCCGGTTCGGATACAACGCATGAAGAGCAGATGATTCGTGCGTTTTTGTTTTCGCGCGTTCGTGACGACGGTGTATTGCAGCGGGAGGCTGCACGCTGGATGGATGAAATTGAAAACTGGTGCGTCTGCGATGCATTCTGCCAAAGCTATCGGACGGCAAGCCGCCGAAGCGCGCAAACCAGGGAAATGATGCAAGCGCTGGTGCAATCAGAAGAAGAATTCCGGCAGCGCACCGCCTTTGTTTTATGTCTGACGCATTTTTTGAAATCGGATTTTGCATGGAGCTTTGCGTTCCTGGAAGATGCGCCGCGCTGTAACGGCTATTATTCACAGATGGGGAAGGCATGGGCGCTTGCGGAAGCTGCGCTGATGCAGCCGGATCGCGTGATACAATTGCTGCAAAACTTGCAGGAAGATGATGTGTTCTTTTTTGCTGTGCAAAAGATCTGCGACAGCAACCGCATTGACGATTCGTATAAGCAGCAGGTTCGATTGCTGCGCCATGACCGGCGCGCGGCATGCAGATAACGGCAATCAAAAAACGGCAGATGCTGCGATTGCATCTGCCGTTTTTTTTGACGCAATTACGGAATGATCCATCCTGCAAGCAGGAATAGAAACCATGCGGCCGGAATGGCGAAGATGTGACTGTCGAGCCGATCCAGCATGCCGCCATGACCGGGGATTAGATTGGAAAAGTCTTTCAAGCCGGCCTGCCGTTTAAACGAAGAGGCGATCAGGTCTCCCATCTGGCCAAAGGTGGAAGAGACGGCGCTGACGAGAATATACCCCCAGACGGGGATCTGAACACCTGTGCCCATGAAGGCGAAATACAGGATGATGCCGGTTGGAATACACGATAACAGGCCGCAGACGGCTCCCTCAATTGTCTTATGCGGACTGATGCGGGGGGCAAGCGGATGCTTGCCGAAACGCATCCCGCCAAACAGCGCGAACGTATCGCAGATGGCGGCTGATGCTGCGCCTGTGAGAAGAACAATGTACCAGTATGGCGCAGGCAGGCAAAGTACGCAGGTGACAAACGCAACCGGCGTCAATGGATAAAGACATGTACCAAGGCTTAAAAGCATATCGCCCGGCTTAAAACGCGCAGACACAACACTGACACACAACGCAGCAAAAATAAGAAGGAAGGCAAGCGGCATCACCGCAACAGGGGCGCCAAACCAGACCATCGGCGCATATAGTGCAATAAATAGCCAGCCGATCCACGGCGTTACGTGATAACCGGCAGATTGCAGCGCTTTGCAGATGTCATGACAGCAAACAGCAGCGCATGCGACGGCAAAAAGCAGACGCGGCAAACGCCCTAACAGCAAAAAAACGGTGGTCACGGTTAAGATGACGCATACGGAAAGAATTCTCTTTTTCACGAGCGGTTCCTCCTGCTTACGAAAGAATACCAAGATGTTCCAACAGAATTTTCAAACCGATACCGATTAAGATCAGTCCGCCTGCAATGGTCGCTGCCTTTTGGTACTTTGCACCGCACAGGTTGCCGATTTTTACGCCAATGGCGCTGATGCAGAAAGTTGTAATGCCGATAAGCGCAACGGCGGGTACAATACGCACATTCAAAAATGCAAATGTCACACCGACGGCCAGTGCGTCGATGCTTGTGGCGATGGAAAGAAGAAGCATGGTCTGCATATCGGTGGCATCATTTACCGGCTCATCCTGTTTGCCGAATGCTTCGCGCAGCATATTTGCCCCGATAAAAAACAGCAATGCAAATGCAATCCAATGGTCAACGGCCTGAATGTATTGTGCAAGCTGCGTTCCAAGGAAATATCCGATCAGCGGCATCAGCGCCTGAAACGCACCGAACCAAAGCCCTACGACGAGACACTTGTTCAGCGTCAGCTTGCGGGAGGCCAATCCCTTGCAGATCGATACGCCAAAAGCGTCCATGGAAAGGCCGACGGCAATGAGAAACAGTTTGAATGCAGACATGGCAAGACTCCTGTCTTTGAGATGTGCAAATGTCAAAACAAGGGAATCATAGCATACCAATCCCATGGAAGTCAACGAAGCAGGAAACAGGGATATTCAAAAACCACCGCATCCATGATACGGTGGTTTTTGAACTCTGCTCTGGAATCTTTTTTAAGCCAGCGTGAGCGGACGGATCTTTGCGTTGTAAATATTGCGAAGGAAATACAACGAGATGGCAAACGATACAAGTTCTGCCAGAGGGAACGCCCACCACACAGCGTTGATCGAACCAGTCTTGGAAAGAAAATATGCAAGCGGCAGAAGAACAACCAGCTGACGTGCAACCGAGACAATCAGACTGTATACGCCGTTGCCCAGCGACTGAAAGACGGAACCTGCCACAACGGAAAAACCGGCGAAGATAAAGCTGATGCTGATGATGCGAAGCGCAATGCAGCCGATATCCAGCATCTGCTGCGACGCCTCAAAGAAGCCGAGCAGCGTGCCGGGGAAGAACTGGAAGACCAGAAAGCCCAGCAGCATGAAACAGATTGCATAGATAATCGCAAGTTTGACGGTACCGATAATGCGCTTGCTGTTTTTCGCGCCGTAGTTGTAGGCGATAATGGGGACCATACCGTTGTTCATGCCGAAAATCGGCATAAAGACGAAGCTTTGCAGTTTGAAATAAACGCCAAAGACCGCTGCTGCCGTTGTTGTGAAGGACAACAGAATCAGATTCATGCAGAAATTCATGATCGATCCGATTGAGATCATGGCGATGGATGGAATACCGACTTTGAGAATCAAACCAATGGTTCTGCCGCAGGGCTTGAAATCTTTAGGATGCAGACGGATTTCATGATTAAAGAAAATGTTGAACAGAAACGCCAAAAGCATGGCGACAATCTGTCCGATGACGGTCGCAAGGGCAGCGCCGCGTACACCCATTGCCGGGAACCCCCAATATCCGAAGATCAGTACGGGGTCCAAAATGATGTTGATGATGGCGCCGGCGCCTTGTGTCAGCATGGAATAGAAGGTCTTTCCGGTCGACTGCAGCAAGCGCTCAAAGACGATTTCGCCGAAGATACCAAAGCACATCGTTGTGCAAATGGTCAGGTACTGTGTGCCGGCCTCGATGATGGGTTCCAGTGTTGTTTGCGCAGCGAAAAACGCGCGGGAACCGAAGAAACCGAAAAGCATAAATAACAGGATGCTTGCAATGGAAATGAGAATACCATTTGTTGCGGCACGATTGGCCTGTTCATGGTTTTTCTCGCCAAGACTGCGGGATAAAAGCGCATTGATACCAACCCCGGCACCGGAAGCAAAAGAAATCATCAGGTTTTGAATGGGGAAGGCCAGTGATACGGCAGTCAAAGCATGTTCGCTGATTTGCGAGACGTAGATGCTGTCAACAATATTGTATAAAGCCTGAATCAGCATTGACAGCATCATGGGAAAGCTGATTACAAGAAGCAGCTTGTTTACGG
>JAHZHV010000153.1 GCA_019420085.1 Christensenella sp. | reverse complement strand
TGAATATGGCGCGCGTGTGCGTATTGCGTTGGAAGCGCAGATGGCAATTTTGTCCGGTGACAAGTTGTTCCATGTTTCTTCTTATGCATTGCCTTCCGGTGCGGATGTGCCGCAGCAGGACGATGTGGAAGTGCAGCAGGATGCACGTGCGCCGCGCGAAGGTGCAGCGCAGGGGAATTACGAATATCGTAATTACTATGACGACGCTGAAGAGGTTGGCGAATAACCGCCTTTTATGATGTGTACCAGGACAGGGGAGCGTTTTCCAAAAGGGGAGCGCCACCTGTCCTTTCGTTTTTCTGCGGATTTGCGTGCCTTTGCGGTGATACCCTTTGCAATACACGCCGTTGCATGGTAAAATGACAGGAGCGGATTCATTCATCCGTGAATTATAAAGATTCGGAGTTTTCAATATGTCAGGCCACAGCAAATGGAACAACATCAAGCGCAAGAAGGAAAAGACCGATGCACAGCGCGGCAGAGTCTTTACCAAGATTGGTCGAGAGATTGCGGTTGCCGTGAAAGCGGGAGGTCCCGATCCGGTGAGCAATCCACGGTTGGGCGATGTGATTGCAAAGGCCAAGGCTGCCAATATGCCGAATGATACGATTAATCGCAGTATTAAACGTGCGGCAGGCGAAGATGCCAATGTGCAGTATGATGAAATTGTTTATGAGGGCTATGGTGCAGGCGGTGTCGCAGTGATTGTCGAGGCGCTAACGGACAACCGTAATCGCACCGCCAGCGAAGTGCGTCACTGCTTTGACAAGTGCGGTGGCTCATTGGGCGCAACGGGCTGCGTAAATTGGATGTTTGATAAAAAGGGTGTTTTTGTCATTGATGCGGATGGCCGCGATGCCGATGAGGTCATGATGCTGGCTTTGGATGCAGGCGCAGAGGATTTTTCCGAGGGCGACGGTGCGGAATTTGAGATTACCTGTGATCCTGCTGATTTCCATGCTGTTCGCACGGGCCTTGAGGAGGCTGGATTGTCATTTCTTTCTGCAGAAATTGTCATGCTGCCGCAGAATACGGTTTGTGTGGATGATGAGACGCAGGCTAAGTTTGAACGCATGATTGATATGCTTGAGGAAAGTGACGACGTGCAGAACATCTATCATAATGCGGAACTTTCCGACGAGGAAGACGAGTAAGAGGATATGGTATGTGCGCGGCGTGATTCGCGCGGGAAGTGAGGATGCGTATGACGACGGAACAAATGGTTGGTCTTGCCAAGAAAGCATCGCAGACAATGGCGGTGTTGTCGGCGCAGGTGCGTACGCAGGCGCTGCATGCGATGGCTGATGCGCTGCTTGCGCACGATAGCGAGATTCTGCAGGCCAATCAAACGGATATGGAAACGGCGCGTGAGGCACAGCGCTCACAGCAGTTTTTGGATCGTCTCATGCTGGATAAGACGCGCATAAAGGCAATGGCGGATGGTGTGCGTGCCGTTGCGGCGCTGCCGGATCCTCTGGGGCATATTGATCAGGGTGTAACACGCCCCAATGGCCTTGTGATTTGCAAAAAAACGGTGCCGCTTGGATGTGTGGCGATTATTTACGAAGCGCGTCCGAATGTAACGGCGGATTCGATAGCGTTGTGCATGAAATCCGGCAATTCCGTCGTTTTGCGCGGTGGTTCCGAGGCGTTTTCTTCCAACAATGCAATTGCACGTGTGATGCGCGATGCTGCGGCGCAAGTTGGTGTACCCGCAGATGCGATTTGTCTTGTGCAGGATACCTCACGACAGAGCGCAAACTGTTTGATGCATTTAAATGGTTTGGTTGATGTGCTGATTCCACGTGGTGGCAAGGGACTCATTGATGCTGTTGTGCGTGAAGCTTCTGTGCCGGTGATTCAGACCGGTGCGGGCGTTTGTCATGTTTATGTTGATGCAACGGCAGATGTGGAAATGGCGTATTCAATCCTGGAGAATGCAAAGTGCAGCAGACCTTCGGTGTGCAACGCAGCTGAGACACTGCTGGTACATCGTGCGATTGCACGCTTTTTCTTGCCGCAGTGTGTTTCCAGGCTTGTTGCAGCGGGCGTTGAAGTGCGCGGCTGTGAGAAGACCTGTGCACTTGCGCCCCAGGCAGTGCCCGCCAGCGAGCGGGATTGGTCAAGTGAGTATGGCGCTTTGATTCTGTCGGTTAAAGTTGTTGATTCGTTGGAAGATGCGGTAACGCATATTGCACGCTATGGTACAGGTCATAGTGAAGCAATTGTCACGCAGGAACTTTCGGCGGCACAACGTTTTTTGGATATGGTAGATGCGGCGGCAGTTTATGTCAATGCCTCCACACGATTTACGGATGGATTTGAGTTTGGCCTTGGTGCTGAAATTGGTATTAGTACGCAGAAACTGCATGCCCGGGGGCCAATGGGGCTGGAAGCGTTGACAACATATAAGTATCTTGTGATCGGCAACGGTCAGGTGCGATAACGAATCAAATGAGGTAGGGAGGACAAGTCCTTGGAATCGATGCAATTGCGCAAGGAACGCAGAGGATATCTGCTTCGCGTAAAAAACGGAGGATTGATTTTCTATATCTGTGCTGCAGCAACGGTAATCAATACAATTTTGTATTTTATTGATTTTCCGGTTTATATGCCTGTTGGGCTGCATACGACACAGTATTGGTTCCTGGAAAATGCCGGGCAGATTGGCCTTTCACCGGTATTGGGCGCAGTGCTGACGATATTGGTTGCCTGTGGCGTAGCGGTAGCGGGGTATTTCGCCCGTGAGAAGCGCAATTACTGGGTATATTCGATCGGTACTGTTGTCTTTGCAATGGATATTCTGAATATCTTTGCCCCCGGTGCATTGGAAACCACGGTACAGACGGGCGAATTGCTTTCAAATTATGACAGTACGCTGATTTTTGTTTTCGATGTGTATGCAGCCATCATGCTGTTTATGGGACTGCGTGCCATGCGCAGAGTAAATGAGTTGGATGAAAAAGCTGCACAGGAGGGGATGACGCCGATTGTCGATGCGGATAATCCCGACAAGGAAATTGCAGATCAGCAAAAACAGCAGTATGAGGAAGAAAAGAAGAAAAAGGGCTTCATGACGCACCGTCAGGATGAGCAGAGCGTTGTCTCACTGGACCCATCTGTTGCATGGCCGGAACCTGCCGCGCATCCGAAGAAAGCAAAGGCGGCGCGTATTGCACAGGAAGATGCGCAGGATGCTTTGCAGCAGGATGATGATACACAGGCATGATTGTTCTGGGTATTGATCCCGGGCTGGCTACGATTGGATATGGTGTTGTAGAAAGTAGCGGTGCACGGCAGCGTGCCTTGGATTACGGCGTTTTGACGACGTCGGCAAAAATGCCGCTGCCCGGGCGCCTTGGGATGATTTACGAAAAAACACTGGAACTGTATGATCGCGTTCAGCCGGATGTTGTAGCGCTTGAAGAATTGTTCTTCAATACGAATATAACGACCGGTATTGCGGTTGCACATGCACGCGGTGCGATTTTAACGGCGCTTACACAGCGGACGCAGGCTTTGTATGAATATACGCCGCTGCAGGTGAAACAGTCGGTTGTCGGATATGGAAGGGCGCAGAAACAACAGGTCCAGTTGATGGTACGCTCTATTTTAAAGTTAAAAGAGACGCCGCGGCCGGACGATGCGGCAGATGCATTGGCAGTTGCGCTTTGCTATGTTAATTCTGGTATGTTGGATCGTACATTCAAAATTCGCTGATGGACTGTCAGGCAGAGGACAGAAGACATATGATTTCGATTTTGCAGGGAACAATTGAAGAACGCAGCACAGATACGCTTGTTATCATGACGGATGCAGGCGTGGGCTTTGCTGTAACAGTTCCTACTTCGTTTGCTGCCTCGGCGGGGCAGACGGGTGCGAAGATTCGCATGTATACGCATCTTCTGGTGCGCGACGATGCTGTGTTGTTGTTTGGCTTTGAATCGGCAGTACAGCGGGAGATGTTTCTTCGGCTGATTGGAATCAGCGGTGTTGGTCCTAAGGCGGCCATGGCGTTGTTGTCGACGCTTTCCCCGCAGCAGCTGCTTGCAGCTGCTGCAGCCAATGACGTAAAG
>JAHZHV010000152.1:1479-3872 GCA_019420085.1 Christensenella sp. | reverse complement strand
CAGCGCAACGACAAGGATGACCGCACCCACCGCCTCCAAAAGGCCGTTGGATACGCACACACCCCAGATGGCCGCGCCCACCGCCGAAAGATCAATGCCGCTTGCCTGCGCATACTCCGGTGCATACAGCAAAAAGACCATTCCCATGACGCCTGCGGTGTTGACCATCGTCGCGATAAACGCCGCCGCGCCGCTTGCCACGGACGTTACCACGCCCTGCGTGCGCGCACTGCGCGTCTTTTTGCCCAGAACAAGCGCGCGAACGCCGGCATACACCGCCCAGGCCGCCACGCCGATGAGCATGCGGGGCAGCACCGACACCAGCGGATTGACCAAAAACGCCGACAGAATCGACGTCGGCTGCGTAACCGCCTTGTACAGGCTCGTCAATCCAAACAAAAGCCCAACCCAAAGCCCGACCAGCGGGCCTTCCAGAATTCCCGCAAGAATAGCGGGAATATGCATTGTCGTCAGGTTCGCCACAGGCAGCGGAATGATGCCAAGGGGCGTCAGTCCCAGGATCAGGGACACAGCCGACAACATCGCAGACACAACCAGTTTGCGCGTAGACAGTTTCCGATTCATTTTTTTCCTCCTGTTCGGGTTCCGTCTTCACCGCGGATACCCGTCAAGCCGTTTGAAGTTCTGCGGTTTTCAAAGGGCAAACCGCTGCCCGTAAAAAGCGCCGTCCCTCATGCTTCGCATTGAAAGCGGCACGATAATTATAACAGCATTTTACATAAAGGGCAATTGCAGCGGCGATATTAAAAAAAGCATGAAATGCTTGCAAAAAACTGCGTCTTATCTTATGCTTAATTTACATGCAGGTTTTGTCTGTGTGTAAGTTTGTGATTCGATATTATATGGAGGTTCGCCCTAATGAGAGTTCTCATCGCACCGGATTCGTATAAAGGCTGTCTGTCCGCCATTGAGGTTGCCGACGCAATCGAACGCGGCGTGCTTGCCGCTGTGCCCGACGCCGTCGTTGACAAGGTTCCCATGGCAGACGGCGGCGAAGGTACGGTCGATGCGCTGCTTGTCGCCATCGGCGGTAAAAAAGTCAGCGTGCGCGTCCGCGATCCGCTGGGTCGTGAAGTTGACAGCTTCTACGGCTTGACCAACGACGGTGTCGCGCTGATTGAAATGGCGGCTGCTTCCGGTCTTCCGATGCTGGATAAGGACGAACGCGATCCCCTGCATACCACCACTTACGGCACGGGCCAGCTGATCCGCGCGGCGCTTGAAGCCGGCTGCCGGCATATCATTATCGGCATCGGCGGCAGCGCCACCAACGACGGCGGCATGGGTATGGCGCAGGCGCTTGGTGTCGTCTTCCGCGATAAGGATGATCAGATCATCGAAACCGGAGACGGCGCTTCCACAGCGCGCGTTTGCAGCATCGACGTCTCCGGCCTTCTGCCCGCCGTTGGCGATGCGGTCATCGACGTGGCCTGCGACGTCAGCAATCCCCTGTGCGGCCCTACAGGCGCTTCCGCCGTCTTCGGCCCGCAAAAGGGCGCTACGCCCGAGCTGATTGCACAGCTTGACGCAAATCTTTCGCATTTTGCCCGTACAATCAAGGCATGTCTCGGACGCGATGTGGCCGAAATCCCCGGCGCCGGCGCCGCCGGCGGTCTTGGCGCAGGATTGATGGCCTTCACGCCCGCCCGTCTTCGCCCCGGCTGCGACATTATCATCGAAGCTGCAGATCTCAAAGCGCGTATCGCCCAGAGCGATCTTGTCTTTACCGGCGAGGGACAGACGGACTTCCAGACAATCTACGGCAAAGTCCCCGCAGGTATCGGCAACGTCGCCAAACCCCTGCACGTCCCCGTCGTCTGCCTTTCCGGCGCGGTGCGGCACGGCTTTGAGGAAATCTACGACTGCGGCGTAACCGCTGCGCTGTCCATCACCACACGCCCCATGACGCTGGCTGAATCCATTCGCCGCGCACCCGTATTGCTGGAACGCAATGCCCGCGCCGTGACGCGTCTGGTTGCCTTTGAAAAGAATATTCTGTAAATTTCGCTGCGCAAGGGCTTTTCGTTTTCACATGGAAAACGAAAAGCCTTTTTTGTTTGAACAGGATCTTTTCCTGCACTTGACTTTCCGGACGCACGCACTATAATAGTATCGTTTGAAACAGTTTCATTTATAACTTTTTATGGAATAGGAGGTGGACATTCTTTGCAGACTCCATTGCCGTTTCTGGACGGTTTGCGGCATGTCATCCGGCTCTATGAGACAAGCACGCAGCCCATATGCCGCAAATACGGTCTGTCGCGTGTGCAGGGCTCGATTCTGGCATTTTTGTACAACAATCCGCAATACGACACGGCGCGCGACATCGCGCAGTTTCGCCTGCTGCCCAAGGGCAATGTCTCGCGTGCGGT
>JAHZHV010000152.1:0-1469 GCA_019420085.1 Christensenella sp. | reverse complement strand
CATCCAAATGGGACTTCTTGCAAAAACGCAGGACACATCCGACCGCCGCTGCCAGCATCTTCACCTGCTGCCCCCCGCGCAGGATATTGCCCGGGAAATGATTGCCGCGCAGCACCTGTGTCAGGAGCAGCTGTTCCGCGACTTTGATCCGCAGGAACGCCAGCTTTTCCTTGCGCTGATGCAGCGCATTTTTCAAAATGCGGCCTCGCAGGCATGCAGGCACGAGGATACAGAACACACAAACGCGCTTTAAAGGATACATCCGGCCAATATGCCCGTTTGATGCGGCGCATACGGCAAAAAGCGTCAAAATACAACATTTACTTCTATATCTCCCGAAAGGATACGAAAACACATCATGCAAACCGACAGAGGATTTTTAGGTACGGAACCAATCGGAAAACTGCTTGTGCGCCTGTCTTTGCCAACTGTCGCAGCGCAGCTGATCAACATGCTGTACAATATTGTGGACCGCATCTACATCGGCCACATTCCCGTAGAGGGGCGCCTCGCCCTGACGGGCGTGGGCGTGTGCATGCCGCTGATTCTGATTGTATCCGCCTTCGCCGCACTGATTTCAAGCGGCGGCGCGCCGCGCGCTTCCATCGCCATGGGGCGCAACGACCTTGACAGCGCCGAACAAACCCTTGGCAACTGCTTCAGCGCACAGCTGATCATCTCCGTAGTTTTGACCGCGGTATTGCTGCTTTGGAACCGGCCGCTTCTGCTTGCCTTCGGCGCCAGTGCCAACACCATTGCGTACGCCGTCGATTACATGAATATCTACGCCATCGGCACGCTCTTTGTCCAGCTGACGCTTGGCATGAATGCGTTCATCAACGCGCAGGGATTTGCCCGCGTAGGCATGCTTTCCGTACTCATCGGCGCGGTCAGCAACATTATTTTGGACCCCATTTTTATCTTTTTGTTTGGCATGGGCGTACGCGGCGCAGCGCTTGCAACGATCGTATCGCAGGCCATCTCCTGCGTCTGGGTGCTTCGCTTCCTGACCGGTCCGCGTACCTATCTTCGGATTCGCCGCAAATACATGCGTCCTGTCCCCGGCGTCATCTTCCCCTGTATGGCGCTTGGCCTTGCCATGTTTATCATGCAGGCAAGCGAAAGCATCATCTTTGTCTGTTTCAATGCCTCGCTGCTGTACTATGGCGGCGATCTGGCGGTCGGCGCCATGACAATTTTATCCAGCGTGATGCAGTTTGCCATGCTGCCGCTGCAGGGGCTTGGCCAGGGTGCACAGCCCATCGTCAGCTATAACTACGGCGCGCGCAACCGGCAGCGCGTTGCACATGCGTTCCGGCTGCTTTTGTGCGTCGGCTTTACCTATGCCGCGATTTTATGGGGCTGTGTGATGCTGTTTCCGCATGTGTTTGCCGCGATCTTCACGCCTGATCCGGAATTGATTGCCTTTGCATCCACTGCGCTTCGCATTTACATGAGTGCGACGATTC
>JAHZHV010000151.1 GCA_019420085.1 Christensenella sp. | reverse complement strand
TTGCCTGTTCACGGGGATATTCGCTGACGATATTTTCATCAAAAAAGGCAAAAGTACGCTTATCCGGTGTAGCAGTCAACCCGATAATAAATGAATCAAAATATGAGAGCACCTGACTCCACACATTATAAATAGAGCGGTGACATTCATCTACAATAATGCAGTCAAAAAATTCAGGCGGGTATTTTTCGTTATATGCCACTTCCTTCGGCGCTTTGCTGTCAGCCGTGACATATTCCGCAAAAGGAGTTTCTTCTGCGGATTCGTCCAAATCCTCTCCTTTGAGGATAGAATACATTCGCTGAATCGTGCTGATGCAAATCTGAACATCAGAAGGAATGTAGGAAGATTTCAGTCGGCACACTCCGTAAAGCTGAAAAAAAGGGCGTGGGTCATCGTTTGGTGTATAGGCAAGGAATTCTCGCTCTGCCTGTTCTCCGAGGCTTTTTGTGTCCACCAAAAATAAAATGCGGTTCATCTTGCCGTATTTAAGCAGTCGGTAGGCCGCTGTAATTGCTGTAAAAGTTTTTCCTGCGCCTGTTGCCATTTGTACAAGAGCTTTCGGACGGTTGTTGGCAAAAGAATTGTCAAGATTTCGAATTGCATTGATTTGACATCTTCTGAATCCTGTTTCATCAAGGGACGGAAAATGTTTCATATTATTTCGGATAGTATCCGGACTTGCAAGCAGGGCTTCCAAAGTTTCCGGTCTGTGAAACGAGAATACCGTGCGGGAGCGGAACTTGATATCCTTATAATCAGTAAAACGGATCAGCTTGTCCGTCGCTTCGTAAGCAAATCGGATGGAATACTCGGCTTTTACCCATTTAAAAGTGCTGTTTGCATAGCGTGCAGACTGTTCTTCTACGGTGGTAATGTTTTCGCCGACATCACTCTTTTTGGCTTCAATAACGCCAACCGGTATTCCGTTTACAAAAAGCGCATAATCCACCGGTCCGGTATCTGTCGGAAATTCACGCACAGCGACACCGAGCGAAGCAGTCGGATTTAATTTCTTTACATCCTGTACTGTCCATCCGGATTGTTCCAGTTTTTTATCAATCGATATCCTTGCTTTTTGCTCAGGTGTCATTGTTTGTTCACCCCATTGCTTTCGTCCGGTATAAACTCTAAAATATCATCTGCATCGCAGCGCATTGCTCGACAGATACGCTCTATACTTTCTAAAGAAATATAGCTGCCTCTTTTCATACGAGTGATGATATTTGCTGAAAAAAACTGTCGGTTCCATAAGCTGAGCATTACGCATGTCCCGTTCAATCATCATCAATCATCATATAACTGACAGCCATGTTAACTCCTCCGTAAACACCAACAACTTAATGTTGTATTATATCACGATTATGTAAAAAAATCTAATTAAATGAAAGCCGCTATAAATAGAATAAGCATCAGACAAAGCGTCTGATGCTTGTTTTGGTGGTATCTTATTCGGCTGTCTCTCATTCTTCCCTTAAGGATATCCCGCTTTTTTCCTCGTTTTTTGCGTCCGCAGGCGCTGCGGCGGGGACTTTTTGCAAACGCCTGCGCCGGCCACGGTCGGAGGGATGTTTTTTTGCACATGGCTTTTTGAAAGAAAGTGGCGCGCTTTTTTTGTACGGATGCGGGTGCGGGAAAAACGCGGCGCGCTTTTTTTCTCCTCTTTCGCTTTTTTGCGCCGCGTCCAATAAGTTGTGACGGAACTTTTTCACAAGAGCGGCAAAGCAGGATTGATGGACGCCGGGGTGTGTCCGTATAATGGCGCTGTCAAACGGCAGACGCAATGAAAAACGGGCGCGCGGCGCTTTTTTTCGCATACCGTTTTGCCGAAAAAACAGGGATATTTTAGGGAAAAGGAGCTGGAAAAATGGCGAAACAAAAACCTGGCTTCATGATTTACCACGACGATGTGGAGGCGCTGACGGCGCTGCCGGACGTGCAGATCGGCCGTATGATTCGGGCGATGGCCGCCTACTCGATGACGGGATGCAGGCCGCAGGGACTGTGCGGGAAGCTGGCGTTTGTCTTCAGCGTGCTTGCAAAGAAGGTCGACCGGGACAACGAACGCTATGAACAGATCTGCATCCGGCGCCAGGTGGCGGCCCGCAAGCGCTGGGCGGCGGAGGAAGACGCGCAGATTATGGAGGAAGATTTGCAAATCGCGGCCACGGACGTCGGGGCGGAAGAAAAAAACGGCGATTCGATGCAAATGCATGCAAGTGATGCCAACAGCAACAGCAACGGCAACAGCAACTGCAACCGCAACAGCAACCGCAGCGGCAAAGAAGAAGATGCGCGCGCGGGCGGACGCTTGCGTAAGGCGCAGGCGGCTGCGCAGGTATTGGACGCCTATGCGGGACAGGATGCCAAAATGCGGGAACTGCTTGGGGAATGGATGGTGGTACGCCGTCACAAGCGCGCGTCGTGTACGGCGGAGGCGGTGCGGCTGAGCCTTGAGAAACTTGCGCCGCTGGCAGCGCAGAGCGGCATGACGGTGCAGGCGTATCTGCGCGAGGCGATTGCGCGTTCCTGGGCGGCGTTTTATCCGCTGGACAGCGTGCCGGATCACCTGCGGAGCCGTTCGCACACGCCGGAAGGGCTGCGCTACAGCCAGCGGCAGGACAGTCTGGAGGACATGTACACCGAGCTTTGACCAGGATACAGCGGGAAAAAGAACACACCGTCCGCACGGGAGCGCGCATGCCGCGTTTTCGAAAAAAAGCGGGGGCCTGGTGCAAAGAAACGGGGCTGCAGCGCGGCGGGAAGAAAGGGGGAGGATGCGGATGAATCGGGCGACGCGGGAGGATTTGCAGCAGTACCGCACGCTGCGCGGGCGGGTGACGGCCTGGCAGACGGCGCTTGCGCGCCTGCAGGGTGTTGCGGCGCAGATGCGTCGGGATGGCGAGACGATGGACGGCGACGGACGCAGACAGATGGAGTCGCTTGCGGCGCAGATGAACGACCTTGTGCGCATGCGTGCGCAGGCGCTTGTCGAGGCGGAATCCGCGCTTGCGCGTGTGGAAGGATTTCTTGCAAGCCTGCCGCCGGGACAGGCGGACGTCATTCGCCTGCGCTACGTGGAGGGCGCGCGCTTTTGCGGGTGGCAGAAAACGGCACGCCTTGCCGGCTACAGCGTCGACGGGGCGTACAATGCGCATCGTCTGGCGCTGAAAAAATTGGGACAAACACAAAAGTAAACTACAGCAAAACGGCTTTATACTCTGTGTTGTGCGAGAACTCTTTTTTTCCATGGCGGCCTGCGCGCATAAGCGCATGCGGGAAGGAGGGGGCGTTGCATGACGCATGAAGAACTCATTGCCGCGGCGCACGACAACGCGCAGCGCAGCAAGAGCAATACGCATCGCATTGACCGGCTGGAAGCGCGGCAGGACAGCCTGGACAAGCTTTTGACCTCTGTTGCGGAAATGGCGACGAAACAGAACGTCATGGAAGGCGATATTGCCGAAATCAAAAGCGACGTCAAGCGCATCACGGCGATTCCGGCGCGGCGCTGGGAGGGCGTTGTGGAGAAGATGCTTTTCAGCGTGGCGGCGGCGCTTGCGACGTACATTGTGATGCGTCTTGGCCTTGGCTGAGACGAAAAGGAGGGAAAGATCATAGATTGGGAGTATGGCAGAAAATGGCTGAAAGCCGCGGGTGTGCGGGCGATCAAGACGATCGCGCAGACGGCTGTGGCTTCCATCGGGACGGCTGCGGTTATGGGGCAGGTCGACTGGCTCTGCGTCGGTTCGGCGGCGCTGCTTGCGGGTATTTTGTCGCTGCTGACGAGCGTGGCGGGACTGCCTGAACTGCAAAGCAGGACGTAAGGCGCACGAAGACGCGCGGCGAATGCAGGCTTTTCTCCCGCGCGGCAATCCGGTGCGCAGACGCCCCGCGCGTGTGTTGGAAGTCCCTGCTGCGGCGAAACGATGCGGACGCGCCGGCGGTGCGGCATTGCGCACGCTTTGCATGGCTTTCCCGCACACGTGTGAAAAGCGGCGGGGAAGCGCGGTAAAGAAGCGTCCGTGCCGGGGCGCAGAAAAAGCACGCCCGCGTGTTTAAAGTCCCCGGTTGCGGTCAAACGATGCGGACGCGCCGGCGGTGCGGCAGTGCGTGCGCTTTGCATGGCTTTCCCGCACACGTGTGAAAAGCGGCGGGGAAGCGCGGTAAA
>JAHZHV010000150.1 GCA_019420085.1 Christensenella sp. | reverse complement strand
GACAACAGGGCTTGCATTGCTTGTACTGGTAACGGATGCGGGCATTTTCAAGGATACGTTTGTGCGTGTATCGCCTGAATTTGGTCAGGAGGACTTGGCCAAGATCTCCGCGATGCTGCAAAGCTGTTTGGTAGGCAATACGATCAGCGAGGTAACGGCGCAGTTGGAAGGGCAAATGCGTCAGTCAGTACAGGGACAGCGCGAGGTGCTGGATGCAGTACTTTCCGGTATCAATGAGCAGCTTTGCGCAGAGCAGGGCAGCGATATTGTACTGGGAGGGCCGGCCAATATTCTCAAACATCCTGAATATGCCAACATTGAAAAGGCGCGTATGTTTCTATCTGCGATGGAATCACGTGAGACACTGCTTCCGTTGCTGGAGCGTTCACGTGGTATGAAATTTACTGTGACGATCGGAAATGAGAATGCGCATGAGGCGATGCGGGATTGCTCCGTTGTGACGGTCAGTTATTCAGTGGACGGCGCACCATCGGGAAGCATCGGTGTCATTGGACCGACGCGAATGAATTACTCGCATGTTGCTTCTGTTTTGAAATACATGCAGGGAATTATGTCGCAGATGATGGATGAGCGTGCAGAGAATCATAGAAGTGCACTGCCGGAACCGGAGAAGCGGTAGACCGCAGGGGAAAATACTGAAGAAGGGATGCAGCAAATGAGTGAGGAAAAAGACGTTCAGGATCTTGACCAAGAGACGATGGACGAGAACACAATAGAGCAGCCTGCCTTGGATGAATCCGAGACACAGCAGGAAGCCGCGGAGGAATCGCAGGATTCCAAGAAGAAAAAACGCGGCGCTGCCAAAAAGGGCAAGAGTACCGACACAGTGACGGTCAAAAAAAAGGAATGGGAAGATATGACGGCGGCATGTGCCGAGTATCTGGACACGGCTAAGCGCATCAAGGCGGAATTTGACAATTTCCGCAAGCGCAATGAAACGGTTCGTTCCGATTCCTATAATGAGGGTGTTGCGCAGACGGTGCTTACAATCTTGCCGGTTTTGGACAATTTGGAGCGAGCACAGGAAACCTTTGCAGATGCCGAAGATGGTCATCGGCAGGGCATGGAACTGATCCTGCGGCAGATGATGGATGCGCTGGAGAAAATTGGTGTGGAATGCATTCCCGCCGAAGGAGTCAAGTTTGATCCCACGCTGCATCAGGCAGTGATGCAGATTGAAGCGGGGGAAGGACAGGAATCCGGCGATGTTGCGCAGGTGCTTATGAAAGGTTATCGCATGGGTGATAAAGTTCTTCGCTATGCGATGGTCGCCGTTGTCCAATAAACAGATCTGAGTCGGGATCATTTCCCGCTTAGAGATAAATTTGTAAGACAGATTTCATCAGATAGAACAAACGGAGGTTTACAAGTTATGGGTAAAATCATTGGTATTGACCTTGGTACGACAAACTCCTGTGTAGCCGTTATGGAAGGCGGCGATCCGGTCGTTATCCCAAATTCAGAAGGAAACCGTACCACGCCTTCGGTCGTGGCATACACAAAAGATGGCGAGCGCCTGGTCGGTCAGATTGCAAAACGTCAGGCGATTACAAACCCGGAAGGGACCATTGAATCGATCAAACGTGATATGGGTACTGACCGCAAGGTCAGCATCAACGGAAAACAGTATACAGCGCCTGAGATTTCTGCAATGATCCTGCAGAAGCTGAAGGCGGATGCCGAGGCGTATCTGGGACAGCCGGTAACGCAGGCGGTTATTACGGTTCCTGCCTACTTTACGGATAGTCAGCGCCAGGCAACGAAGGATGCTGGTAAGATTGCGGGCCTTGAAGTGCTGCGCATTATCAATGAGCCGACGGCTGCTTCGCTTGCCTATGGCATGGATAAGGACGTTAACCACAAGATTTTGGTTTACGACCTGGGCGGCGGTACGTTCGACGTATCGGTTCTTGAAATTGCCGACGGCGTTTTTGAAGTGCTTGCTACCAGCGGTAATAACCGTTTGGGTGGCGATGACTTCGACAAACGTATCATGGATTATCTTGCGGATGAGTTTAATCGTCAGACCGGCATCGATCTGCGCAGCGACCGCATTGCGCTGCAGCGCTTAAAGGAAGCGGCAGAGAAAGCCAAGATTGAACTTTCCAGCGTGCTGACGACAAATGTCAATCTTCCGTTTATCAGCGGTACCAATCATCTTGACATTAACATTACGCGCGCCAAGTTTAATGAGTTAACGGCAGATTTGGTGCAAAAGACGGTGGAGCCGATGAAGCAGGCGATTCGCGACAGCGGATTGACGACGCAGCAGATTGACCGCGTGATTCTTGTTGGTGGTTCGACCCGTATTCCGGCTGTTGTGGAAACGGTACAGAAGATTACCGGACGTGAGCCGTTCAAGGGTATCAATCCTGATGAATGCGTTGCGTTGTGCGCTGCAATTCAGGGCGGCGTGCTTGCCGGTGATGGAAAGGATATTCTGCGTCTGGATG
>JAHZHV010000015.1:5163-6323 GCA_019420085.1 Christensenella sp. | reverse complement strand
CATCCAACGCGTTTACGTAAACCTGCACCATTTCATATCCGTTTTCAACCGCCCATCCAAGCGCCAAATCCAGCATCCAGGTTCCAATTCCACGATTCCAATACTTGCGCAGCAATTCAATTTCAATCGCTGCGTAATGCATAAACCGTTCACGTTTCTGTGAATAGTTTACGCTGCATCTTCCAATTAATTCATCGCCAGCCAGCGCGACCAGCCAATGGCGCTTTGGATCGCGCTTAACCTGCTGAATCGTCGCCAGTGCTTCCTGTTGCGTGATGCGCAGTTCATCCGGTTCCCGCGACAGATAAATACTCTCTCGCTCCGTCTGCCGAAACAGCCGCGCCAAAGCTGACGCATCGCCGCTTTCTGCGCTGCGCACAGTAATTCTCTGTCCGTTCGGCAATACAAGCTGAGACTGCGATGCCGTTTGTGCGACAGCGTCAAAGCCTTTCCCATGTTGGTAGCCCATGGGCACCAAATAGCGACACATCACATGTCCTGCCGGATCCACAAATTCGCCATCATACTGTGCCTGATTCTTTTCAATCGTACGCAGTGCTGCAATATTGTCCCGTGCACAGTTGAGCATCACGCATTCAATACCAATATCGGCGCAATACGCCAAAGCCATATCAAGAATCTGCGTCCCATATCCGCGATTGCGCATGGAAGGCCGTACACCATAACTGATGTGACCTCCCGCAGTACGCAAAAAATCATTCAATCGCTGGTGGATATCAACCATTCCCACCAGCCGATGATCCTGTTTACGAAACACGCACATCGTATCGGAACGCACCCATTGGGGATCTACCATCCGTTCATCCGCATTCACATGCACAAGCTGCAGCCAGTCTTCAAAGCTCGCAACTCGTTCCATCCACGCGCCGCCATAAATGACATTTTCTCCATTTACCAGGTGTTCGTGTCGATATGCTTCAATCACCTGACGCATAGAGACATCCGGCACAGCAAAAAACAACTCATGCATCGTCAATTCATCACAATCCGCTGGCTTTTTGCATCAAACATTGCAAGCGCATGAGAAATAATGCGATGTGCCGCTACGTCTTCCCGCAGCATCAAACTTTGCACAGCATCATGCGTTTGTTTGACCAATTCTACATCCTGAATCAGGCGGGTAATGCCATCATCCATCG
>JAHZHV010000015.1:0-5153 GCA_019420085.1 Christensenella sp. | reverse complement strand
GACAGGTTCCCAGAATCTGCCCCGGTCCGCGAAGCGCCAGATCCCGGGAGGCAATCTCGAAACCGTCATTGGAGTTAATCAATACATTCAAACGTTCCATCGCCGCACGGTCATCCTCTTCACTGACAAGGAAACACCATGCCTCTCTGTCATTGCGTCCCACTCTGCCGCGCAGCTGATGCAGCTGTGCAAGCCCAAAACGCTCTGCATTCTCTACGACCATAATGGTCGCATCCGGCACATCCATTCCGACTTCGACAACCGTGGTGGAAACCAGTACATGTGCATCTGCATGTGCAAAAGCTTCAATAGCTTCTTCCTTTCGCTTTGCACTCATACGGCCATGCAGAAGTACCACGCTGCCTTTGGGCATACGCTGACACAGTTCATCGTATGTTTCCTTTGCACTGCGTGCGCGGATCTGCTCAGACTCGTCCACCAGAGGACATACGACATAACACTTATTGCCCTGACGAATCTGTTCCCGAACAAAGCCATACATATCCGAACGCTTATAACCGGATACAATCCGCGTTTTAACAGGCTTACGACCCGCGGGCAATTCATTGATAATCGAAATGTCCAGGTCGGCATACAGCACAAGCGCCAAAGAACGGGGAATCGGCGTTGCGCTCATGACAAGCGTATGCGGCATCTCCCCTTTTGCGGCTGCCATCGTTCGCTGTGCCACGCCAAATCGGTGCTGTTCATCCGTAACGACAAGCGACAAGCGATGATAAATTACATCCCGTCCAAACAGCGCATGCGTACCGACAATAACCTGCCATTCACCTGCAGCAATGGCACGCACTGCCTCACGCCGCTGGCTCTTTGGTGTAGAACCCGTCAAAAGACCAACTTTCACGCCAAAGGGTTCATACATATTACGCAGCGTTTCATAATGCTGTCTGGCAAGAATTTCGGTCGGCACCATGAAAATAGCCTGTCGTTTTGCAAGCGCTGCGGAAAACATCGCAATGGCAGCAACGACCGTTTTCCCGGAACCGACATCACCCTGAATCAGGCGATTCATCGGCACGGAATTTGCCATGTCATCCAACACTTCCGACGCTGTCAGTTTCTGCGCACGCGTCAGCTCATATGGCAGGGAATCAATCAGACGATCGACAGCATCCCAGTTTGTCGCAATTCCCTGTCCTGTTTTGGCCGTAATGCGTTGCTGACGACGCATTGCCATTGCAAGCTGGAA
This sequence comes from Christensenella sp., assembly GCA_019420085.1. Classification (GTDB taxonomy): domain Bacteria; phylum Bacillota; class Clostridia; order Christensenellales; family Maliibacteriaceae; genus RGIG9107. The sequence goes on along the minus strand of JAHZHV010000015.1, from coordinate 3,943 downwards.
ATTCATCAGCTCCTCAAACGACAATCTGCGAACTGCCTCCCGCATTTCACGCTCATCCCGCGGAAAATGCAGACGATACAACGCCTGTTCAAGCGGCATGAGTTTATAATCATGCAGCAGAATATCATCCAGTGTCTCTTCAGGGCGTTCAATCTGCTCCAATGCATCGGTAATAAACGAACGCATCATTTTCTGCGAAATACCGCTTGTCAAACGGTATACCGGCGTCAATGTTGCAGAATCCTCCAACGCAGGCGTGTCGAATTCCGGGCAAACAACACACAAGGCATTATACTTGCCCACCCTGCCGCAAAATCGCCAAACCGAATCCGGTTTCAGCGTATTTTTCAAATAAGCCTGATTAAAATAAATCGCGTCAATTTCACCCGTCTCATCTGCAAGACGAAAGCGCAGCACGTTGATACGCCTTCCGGGCATACGGGATACACGCGCCGTACCCACTACTTTTGCCGTAAATACCGCAGTTTGTCCATAACGCAAACGCGCGATGGGCGTCTGCATTCGCATATCGCGATAATCCGCCGGCGCATAGCGCACCAGATCACCGCGCGTTACGATACCAAGACGCGCCATCGCCTGCGCACGTTTTGGCCCAATTCCCTTCATCCGGGAAACAGGCATATTCATAGGAACCCTCCCATTAAGTACGATTATTCAACTGAAAAGATGTAATAATACAGCGGCTGACCACCGCTATGCATTTCATTTTCCAGCTCATCAAAGCGCGTCGAAATTTTTTCCTGCAGCGCCTGCGCGTCCGCTTCGCTGACATCTGCGCCATAGAAACAGGTAATCATACCCTTCTCATCATCCACGATACGCGCCAGCAATTCAAGCGCAACCGTCTCAACATCCTTGCCAACCGCACAAATGCCATGATCATCCAGCCCGATAATGTCATCCTTATGAATATTCAATCCATTATAATGCGTATCCCGAACAGCATACGTCACCATTCCCGTGCTGACATAACCAATTGCTTCCAGCATTTCGCTCTCATTGGCCTGAGGTGTCTCATCCTCCATAAACGCCAATGCCGCAGCAATTCCCTGGGGCGCCGTTTTCGTCGGAATGATAATCAGTTCCTGATCCGTCACAAGCTCTTTGGCCTGCTGGGCAGCCAGAATCACATTGGAGTTGTTCGGAAAAACAAAAACTGTTTTTGCATTTACTGACTGTACCGCTTTGGCAATGTCATCAATAGACGGATTCATACTCTGTCCGCCCTCTACGACATAATCAACACCGATGTCCTCGAATACATGTGCAAGTCCGGCGCCTGCAACAACGGAAACCATCCCGTATTTCTTGGGCGGCTGCACAGGCGCAGCCTCTACAATGCTGCCATCGCTGGCCAAATTGCGATGCTGCTCACGCATATTGTCAATTTTTACATGCGAAAGCTCACCCATGCGCAAACCCCACTGCAAAGCCTTACCCGGTGCATTGGTATGTACATGTACTTTAATCAGGTCATCATCACCAACGACAACAACACTGTCCCCGATTTTCTGCAGATGCTGCGAAAAGCTCTCCCGCATCGCATCATCCACATCATCCTTCAGGTTAACAACAAAAAACTCCGTGCAGTAACCAAACTGGATATCACTTGTGCTCAGTCCCTCCATCGACGCCGCAGACGGAACTGCCGCCTTTGCGGGAGCAAGCGGTTCAAAATCAAAGTGGAACGTACCGCCGCCATCGATAGCCTGGCGGAACCCAGTATAGATAATAATAAGACCTTTTCCGCCGGCATCTACCACGCCCGCTTCTTTCAGGACAGGCAGCATATCCGGCGTTTTTGCAAGCGTACGATCCGCAGCATCGATTACAATCTGCATGAAACGCGAAAGATCCCTTTCACGCCGTGCTGCACGCATACCCGCTTCCGCGGCTGCTTTTGCAACGGTCAAAATGGTTCCTTCACGCGGCTTCATAACAGCCTTATATGCCATATCCACGCCCGTCTGCAATGCGTTTGCCAGCGCAATCGTATCTGCTTCCTGAACGTTTTCCAATCCGTTTGCAAAGCCACGGAAAATCTGAGAAGAGATGACGCCGGAATTTCCGCGTGCACCTCTGAGTGCGCCACGCGCCATTGCAGCCGCAACCGCCTTGACGCTTTCTTCTTTGGCGTTGTACATCTCAGCAACCGCAGAATTCAACGTCATGGACATATTGGTACCCGTATCCCCATCGGGAACGGGAAATACATTCATCGCATCAACGCCTTCCTTGTTTTCCTCAAGCAAGGCAGCTCCTGCGGCAAACATATCCCGCAGCAAAGCAGCGTTAATTTTTTCAATCATGAATCATTGATTCCTTTCCAATAGAAAAGCGTCCCTTTTGGGCGTTATACACGTACACTCTGCACATGTACATGAATCTTAGTTACGGGAATGCCCATCAGCGTCTCAACTTTGTACTTAATCGTATCAAGGACGCTTGTGCAAACAGCATTGATGGAAATGCCGTATTCAACGATCACATACAGATCAATCATGACACTGTCATCCGCAGTCGTCACCTTCACACCGCGTGCAAGATTCTCACGTTTGAGCAACTCGATCAATCCATCCGTTGCCTTAGTCGAAGCCATTCCGACCACGCCGTAACATTCCACGGCAGTCATTCCCGCCAAAGACGCGATGGCAAGGTCAGAGAAAGTGATTTTCCCCAATTCGTTTTCAATGCGAGCCGGCATTGGCTATTCCTCCTTGTAGCAGGATAATACAGATTCATCATACCGCAAACAGAACCTTCACGTCAAGTAGACCCGTATCTTTTCCCTGTCTGTACCCCTGTCTGCCACGAAAAAAAACTTGACAAAAGATGTACAAAATGCGATAATATCCCTCGTTGCAACAACAAAACCCCGGGAGGTGGCATCTATGGCCAACTATTGTGAAATTTGCGGAAAGGGTATGATGTCTGGCAATAACGTCAGCCATTCCCATCATAAGACGCGCCGCACGTGGCGTCCGAATATTCAGCGTGTGCATGCTGTTGTGAACGGAACGCCCCGTACATTGCATGTTTGCACGCGTTGCCTCAGAAGCGGTCGTGTGCAGCGCACAGTGTGATTTCCGAATTTCTACACGCAAAAGCCTTCGCAGAATATCTGCGAGGGCTTTTTGTTTTCTCTATGCACAAAAAAATAGAAAAAGAAGACCGAAACAAAATGTTTCGGTCTTCCCATATGAAACAAGGTACCTTATTTGATCTCGACCTTTGCGCCGACCTCTTCCAGCTTGGCCTTGAGTGCCTCGGCGTCTTCCTTGGAGATGCCTTCCTTCACAGCCTTGGGTGCATTGTCGACAACTTCCTTGGCTTCCTTCAGACCAAGACCGGTGACCTCGCGGACAACCTTAATGACCTTGATCTTCTCGGCACCAGCCTCAGCAAGAATAACGTCAAACTCGGTCTTCTCTTCCTCAGCAGCAGCAGCGCCGCCCGCAGCGGGGCCAGCAGCAACAGCCATGGTAGCGTTGGGATCCACGCCAAAGATCTCAGCAAGCTCGTTGACCAGATCGGCCAGTTCCAAAACGCTCATCTCTTTGATGGCATCGATGATTTCAGCTTTCGTCATTGTTGATTTCCTCCGTATTTTTTCGGTTAATGTGCAAATTGATTATGCAGATTCCTTTTCAGACGCCAGTTTAAGCGTAAGCACAAGCTTGCGAATCGGCGCATTGAGCGTGCCAAGCAGACGGCCGATAACAGTATCGCGGCTCTTGAGGCCGGCCAAAGCCTTTACCTCATTGACACCCATGACCTGCTTGCCGACCACACCGGCCTTGATCTGCGTCTTTTTCGAAGTGTTGACAAAATCATCCAACACGCGTGCGGGTGCGATCGGATCTTCATAGCCGAATGCAACAGCTGTAGGACCCTCCAGCGAAGCGTCCAATCCCTCAATACC
>JAHZHV010000149.1:4009-10849 GCA_019420085.1 Christensenella sp. | reverse complement strand
TTATTAAATCCCTATGTGGCGGTATAACCACCTACATAATTTGAGGTTTCAAATTTTAATTTGTTATTATGGCAAAGCGTGCGGCAAAGGTCAATGTGTTTCTTGCTTTTATGCAGTGTGTATTGTAAAATAAGTGCAAATGCAATGCGCCGCCTCGAACGGCTATGGAGGGACGAATGATGCAGGAAAACACATATTGTAATCCGATCGGCATTACAGGTATCGGCGATCCGTACGTTTTGCGCACGCCGCAGGGTAAGTATTTTCTGTATGCTACGAGTGCGCCGGACGGTTTTTTGTGTTGGGAAAGCGATGATCTTGTGCATTGGCGCGCACGCGGCTATTGTTATAAGGCGGGGGAAAATGCCTGGGGTGAACGGGACTTCTGGGCGCCGGAGTGTTATTTGATTGATGGAAAATACTATCTGTTCTACAGCGCGCATAATAAGGTAAATCCGAACAATGAACTGGAGAATTACTGCATTGGCTGTGCCGTAGCAGATGATCCGGCAGGGCCGTTTGCGGATATTTGCGGCGACCGCCCTCTGATTCAGATGCCCTATGCGATTATCGACGCAAATATTCTAAGAGACGATCGGGGACAGGTTGTGCGCGATACGGACGGAAATCTGACGCTGTATTATTCACGCTGCTGTTACAAGCACAAAGTTGGACCATATGAGGAGGCTCATATTTACGCGGTGAAGCTGTCCGGTGACTGCACGCATATCGTCGGGAATCCACGTTGTGTGCTGGTGCCGGAGCAGCCGTGGGAAGGATGGTCCGCCCCGACAACCGGACGCCGCTGGACGGAAGGGGCACTGACACTGCTGCACAATGGTAAGGTTTATATGATGTATTCGGGCAATTTTTTCAAGGAAAAGTACTATGCCATTGGCTGTGCCGTAGCGGATGATCCGATGGGTCCGTTTGTCAAATATCCGGACAATCCCATTATGCGGCATGACTATCCGCGTGTTTCCGGCCCTGGACACAATTCTGTCGCGTGGTCGCCTGACGGAAAAGAAATGTTTGTTGTTTATCACATTCATACCGAATCCGGCAAGGGGGGCTTTGACCGGCAGGTTTGCATCGATCGCATGGGATGGGATGAAACTGGAAAAATGTATTGCACCGGTCCGTCTACAACACCTCAGCCGATGCCTTCCGGCACGTGAAATGGCAGAAGAGGAATGTAAATTTAATCAATAATTTTCGAATAAATATTCGCAAAATCGATACTGTGCAATCGATAACAAAGTAGTGAGAAATAATTTGGGAAAAGGCTTGACGCGATGCGCCGGCATAGATACAATGGATTTTGTGAGCGCATGAAAACACATGCGCATACGAGCGTAATTGACACCCGCGCGAAGCGTCCTTTCCTTGTCACTGTGGTTTGCGGCGTTTTGCACGGGTGTTGATATATTTGTTTTACGAGGGGAGTTAAAGCATGCAAAAGGCAAAGGTGTACTTTACCGATTTCCGTTCGACCAATGGCATTGACATGCCCTCCAAGCTCAAACGGCTGATGAAGATGGCGGGGATTGATCAGATCGATTTTGAGGGCAAGTTTGTTGCGATCAAGATGCACTTTGGCGAACCCGGCAATGTCTCCTTCCTGCGTCCGAATTATGCAAAGGCTGTTGCGGACGTCGTGCGCGAACTGGGCGGACGGCCGTTTTTGACGGATTGCAACACACTGTATCCGGGCAGCCGTCGTAATGCGCTGGATCACATCAGTGCAGCGCAGTTGAACGGATTTAATGAGACCACGACGGGATGTCATGTGATTATTGCCGACGGTTTGCGCGGCACTGATGAAGTGGCGGTTCCGGTTCAGGGCGGCGAGCTGGTGCAGGAGGCCAAGATTGGCCGTGCATTGATGGATGCCGATATCGTGATCAGCCTTTCGCATTTCAAAGGGCATGAGATGGCCGGTTTTGGCGGTGCGATTAAGAACCTGGGTATGGGCGGCGGCAGCCGTGCGGGTAAGATGGAGCAGCACAGCCATGGTACGCCGTATGTGGATCAGGAAAAGTGCCGCGGATGTAAAGTCTGCCAGAAGCACTGCGGGCAGAACGCCATCTCTTATGGGGAGGATCGCAAAGCGCATATCGATCCTGAACTTTGCGTCGGTTGCGGCCGCTGCATCGGAAATTGCAATTTTGATGCGATTCGCGCGGTGGAGGATATTGCTTTGCTTGACCTCGGCCGCAAGATGGCTGAGTATACCAAAGCGATTGTACAGGATCGTCCCCAGTTCCATGTCAGCCTGATTGTGGATGTGTCTCCCTGCTGTGACTGCTGCAGCTGGAATGATGCGCCGATTTTGCCGAACATTGGCATGCTGGCTTCGTTTGATCCGGTTGCGATCGATCAGGCATGCGTGGACCTTTGCAAGAAGGCTTCGGCCAATGCAAACAGTGTCCTTGGAGATAATATGGCAAAGGCAGATTTTGTTGATCTGGGTGATCCTTTCACGAATACCGAGCCGTCGGTTGAGTGGAAGGGTACGTTGGCGCATGGTGAGAAGATTGGACTTGGTACGCGCGAGTATGAGCTGATCGTTATGAAATAAACGCATCGGTCATGCTGTTAGAAAAAAAGGAACGTCTGCGATTGCGGAGGTTCCTTTTTTGTATGCTGTTTTGCCGGAACTTGACAGTGGATTGTGCCGCGGGGTAACATACAGATATTCATGCAGGAAATGCATGCAATGCATGTGTTTCTGACGAAAAATATGAATGCAGCTGCGGGCAGGAAGGAAATACAGCGGATGCAGAAGGCCATTATCGTCAATCATGCGGATTCCTATGATGCGCGCGTACAGCTTGTGCGGCGCAATTTGATCAGAAATGGTTATACGGTTACCGTTTTTACCGGCGATTTCCGGCACAGGGAAAAATGCCGGGTCACAGAAAAACAGGAAGGATACGTTTATGCGCACATGCTGGCGTACCAAAAGAATGTTTCCCCTGCGCGCATTTTGTCATTGCTGGATTTTTCCAGACGCGCTTCAGGTTTTATCAAACGGGAAAAGCCGGATTTGCTTTATGTGATGGCGCCTGCCAATTCGACCGCATATGTGTGCGCCGGATATAAAAGGAAGCATCCGTCCGTTACGCTTGTGGTTGACGTCATCGACTTATGGCCTGAGACGATGCCGGTTCCGCAAAGCCTGAAAAAATTGCCTGTTTTTAAACTTTGGGCAAGCCTGCGTACGCGTGCGCTGGAGCAGGCAGATACCGTGCTTTGTGAGTGTGCGCTGTTTGCGCAGCGGCTGAAAACGCCGTCTGTGACGCCGGCAGCGCTTTATATGCCGGCATTACAGATGCCGGAGGCGATGCAGCCATGCTTTGATGCGGATTGTGTGCAGCTTGGGTATTTGGGATCGGTGAACCATGTCATTGATATTGCGCGTATCTGTGATCTGGTGCGCGCGATTGCGGCGCACAAGCCGGTATGTGTCCATATCGTGGGCGGTGGTGAGAGGCTGGAAGAATTCTGCAGCGGATTGCGGGCGGCAGGTGCGCAGGTTGTTTGTCACGGCATGGTGTATGACGCACAGGAAAAACAGCGGATTTTTGACGCTTGCCGCTTTGGGATCAATATCATGCGGCAGGAGACCTGTGTCGGATTGACGATGAAGTCCGTGGACTACCTTCGCATGGGCGTGCCGCTGATCAATGGTATTGGCGCCGATACCGCGCAGCTTGTGGCGCAGTTTGATATCGGCATTGATGCCCGCGGGGATGTGGATATGGCTGCGGCGCAGATTTTGCAGACGGATGCATCGCGCGATGCGGCGCGGCGAACGGCTTGCCGTATGGTGTTTGATCGGTATTTTACGGCGCAGCGTTTTGATGCCCGTTTGGATGTGTTGATGGGATTTGATTTGCAGGCTCTGCCGCCCGTGCGCGTGCTGCTGGCTGCTTACAATGGCGCTTCCTATCTGCGCGCGCAGCTTGACAGTCTGCTTGCACAGGATTATGGCAATGTGCAGGTCATTGTTTCAGATGATGGTTCAACGGATGAAACGTCCGGGATACTGGATGAATACGCCGCGCATTTTCCGCAGAAGGTGACGCGGTATCATGCGCCGCAGCGCTTTGGCAATGCGCAGGATCACTTTATGCACTTGCTGCATCGCTTCAGCGGTGAAGGCGTGTACTGTATGTTCTGTGATCAGGACGATGTGTGGGATGCGCACAAGGTATCCGTCTGTATGCAGGCGATGCGCCGAAAAGAGGCGGGGCAGGCAGCACGTCCCATTCTTGTCCACACGGATTTGCGGGTTGTAGATGCATCCCTTCGTGTGATAGACGAATCATTCATGCATTACAGTGCGCTTGACCCGCTTCGAAGGACGCTTGCACAGTTCCTTGTACAGAATGTTGTGACGGGATGTACGATGCTTCTGAATCCTGCGTTGTGCCGTGTGGTATGCGATGCGCCTGTACCACAGCAGATGCTTATGCATGATTGGTGGATTGCGCTTGCCGCTGCAGCATTGGGGTGCGTGGTTTATGTGCCGCGTGCGACGATTTCCTACCGCCAGCATGGTAAAAACAGCGTTGGCGCCAAGGATGTGCGCAGCTTGTCTTATGCGCGTTCGCGTATAGCGGGCGGCGGTGCCCGTGCGGCGATGGACGACACGATGCATCAGGCAGAGGCATTTGCGGATGCCTTTGCGCAGCATCTTTCGGATGAAGCGCTTTCGCTGTGTCGGGCGTATGCGGCGTGCCGGACAAAGGGACGTTTTGCAAGAAGTATGGCGTTTTTGCGCCTGGGTACGCTTAAGTGCGGGTACAAACGCATTGCTGCACAGCTGCTTTTGGGGTGAGTGAATTCGTGAATTGGGGAAAGGAAATACGAAAAGATTGCGTGGATCTGTGATGAACGGTGTATGGCGTGAAAAAATTGATCGTGCGGCATTTGTATTGTTTTGTATTCTGGCTGCCGATTGTGCAATGCTCGGGTCGGGCAAATTGCTGCATGTTGGTCCGGTAAGTCTGCGCATGGCGCTTTCGGCAGCAGTTGTGCTGTTGACGCTGCCGCAGGTGTTTCAAAATATGCGGTCGCTTTTAAGGCGGCCGACCGTCTTGTGCATCGCTGCCTTTGCACTGTGGTGCTTTGTTGCCGCAGGGATCGGAATTGCCAGGGGAAACGATAAAGCCCTGCTTTTGTCAGATTTAAAAGGGTTTGCCTATCTTGCGCTGGTGCCGGGGGCTGTGTGTCTGTTGCGTGACACAGACCGCATGCGGACACTTTCTGTTGTCGTGTGGGGAGCATCGGTTGCGCTGGCACTTTTTTGCGTACTGGTTGTAGGCTTGCATCTTGCCGCACCGGCGCGTACGGATGTCATCGGTCTTGCGCTGCATGGTGTGGGATTGAGCAGCTATGCCCGAATTTCAGATACCATTCTGCGCTTTTTTCCGTATAGCTGCATGTATCTTTTGACGGGGCTTTTGCTGTCGGCGCATTTTGCGGCGCGGCAAAAGACATTTGTGCGTGCTGTGATGTTTGTATTTGCCGGTGCATTGCAGTGTTTCGGCCTGTTTTTTACCTATACGCGTTCGCTTTACGGTGGCTGCGGCGTGGCCATCCTGGCATTTGTCGTATTGGCGTGTTTTTGCTGCAGGATTTCCTATGTAAAGGCGTTGGGGGCGCTGGCAGCCAGCGCCGCAGTTGTTTTTTGCTGCCTTGTGTTGCTGGGTGCGGCGATGCGTACTGATTATATACATTATGCGCTTGTGCGTCTTGGCGTCTGTCAGCAGGATGATACGCGTTATTCTGCGATGACGGATGATGCACAGGACAGCGTTCAGGAACAGATGGATTATTTTAACGAATTGTCGGAAAGTTCCGATCAGGTCCGGCAGGATACCGTGTCGGATCTGCTTGACGGTATCAAAGTTTCGCCAATTTTCGGCAGTGGCCTCGGTGCAAAAATTCCTGCCCGCCCCGATGGTGTCAATGAATACTTTTATCTGGATCTGATGTACAAAAGCGGCGTCATTGGTGTGATGCTGTACCTTTCGGCGCTGGTTGTTGCGGCGGTTCGGTTGCTGCAGCGCCATACGGCGGAATATGCGTGCCTATGGCTGTGCGCACTTACCGGTTTTGCTTCTTTTTCGTTCTTTATGCCGTATATGAATGCTTCACTTGGTATTTTTACCTATGCAGCTACGCTCGCAATAGTGGAAAACATGCCGAAAAAGCACGTTGCAACGGCTGAAAAAAAGCTGTAAAATAATAGAGACAAATTTGAAACAACTATCAGCGATAAACTGAAACAAGCATGGAGGTCTATAAAGTGAAGGGTATTATTCTGGCCGGCGGTGCGGGTACGCGCCTGTATCCGCTGACGATGGTGACGAGCAAGCAACTTCTGCCTGTTTATGACAAGCCGATGATCTACTATCCGTTGTCTACGTTGATGCTGGCGGGGATTCGGGATATTCTGATCATTTCCACGCCTGTTGATTTGCCAAATTTTGAGCGGTTGTTGGGAGACGGCAGTCAGTATGGTATTCATCTTTCCTATAAGGTGCAGCCTTCGCCGGATGGTCTTGCACAGGCATTTTTGCTCGGTGAGGAGTTCATTGGTGATGATTGCTGTGCGATGGTATTGGGTGACAATATCTTCTATGGAAATGGATTTAAGCGGGTCCTGCGTGAGGCAGTGGAAAATGCGCAGTCCGGCCGCGCAACGATTTTCGGCTATTATGTCAATGATCCGGAACGCTTCGGTATTGTGGAATTTGACGAATCCGGTCGTGTATTGTCGGTAGAAGAAAAGCCCAAACATCCGAAATCCAATTATTGTATTACAGG
>JAHZHV010000149.1:0-3999 GCA_019420085.1 Christensenella sp. | reverse complement strand
TAACCGCGTCGTGGACTTTGCAAAGCGCGTTAAGCCCTCTGCGCGCGGTGAACTTGAAATCACGGATTTGAACCGTTTGTACCTTGAAGACGGTACGCTGGACGTGCAGCGCTTGGGACGTGGATATGCCTGGCTTGATACCGGCACGATGGACAGCCTTGTGGAAGCGGCCGATTTTGTACAGATGGTCGAAAAACGGCAAAGTGTCAAAATTTCGGCGATTGAAGAAATTGCGTATAAGAACGGTTGGATTGATCGGGATACTCTTCTTGCCTCTGCACAGCGCTATGGCAAATCACCTTATGGTGAACATTTGAAGCGCGTTGCCGAGGGGAAGATTATGTACTGAACGTGCAGGAGGAATGACATCATGAACGTGGTGGAAACGGCGATCAGAGATGTAAAAATTGTGGAGCCAAATGTCTTTGGGGATTATCGGGGCTGGTTTTCTGAGACCTGGAATAAACGGGTATGGGAACAGGCAGGTATCTGTGCAGATTTTGTACAGGATAATCAGTCTTATACCAAACAGGCCGGAACGCTGCGGGGACTGCACTTCCAAAACAATCCCATGGCGCAGGCAAAGCTTGTGCGTGTGGTGCGTGGTGCGGTGCTTGATGTAGTAGTGGATTTGCGGCGCGGTTCCCCAACCTATTTGCAGCATGTGGGTGTTGAACTTTCGGCTGAAAATAAACGGCAGTTGTTTATTCCGCGCGGCTTTGCGCATGGTTTTTTGACGTTGACGGATGATGTGGAATTTGTCTATAAGGTCGATGCGTTCTACAGCAAGGAGCATGATCGTTCCGTGCGCTTTGACGATCCGCAAATCGGGATCAAGTGGCCGGTGGACAATCCCATTTTGTCACAGAAGGATTTGGATGCGCCGCTTCTTGGCGATAGCGACTGTAATTTTGTATATGAACGCTAAGCACGGCAAAAGCTGCAGACAGAGAGAAAAAACGTCTGCGGCTTTGTCTGTTATATGCACATTTGAAAGGCATGTGCATCTATGTTATACTAACAAAAGTTGCGCCCAAGCGGCGCGGGAACGGAGGATCACACATGAATATTCTGGTCACCGGTGGGGCCGGGTTTATCGGAAGCAACTTTGTTTATTATCAGTTGCGCGAGCATCCGCAGGATCGTGTTGTGTGCCTTGACAAGCTGACGTATGCGGGCAACCTGCAGACGTTGGATGAGGCCATGAAAAATTCAAATTTCCGCTTTGTGCGCGGTGATATTGCCGATCGTGCATGTGTATTTACGCTCTTTGAAGAGGAAAAGTTTGACATTGTCGTCAATTTTGCGGCAGAAAGCCATGTCGATCGCTCTATTGAGGATCCCGGCATCTTTTTGCAGACGAATATCATTGGCACACAGGTTTTGATGGATGCCTGCCGCAAGTATGGGATTAAGCGGTATCATCAGGTATCTACGGATGAGGTTTACGGGGATTTGCCGCTGGATCGGACCGATCTGTTCTTTACTGAGGAAACGCCCATTCATACGTCCAGCCCGTATTCTGCTTCGAAGGCGTCGGCAGATCTTCTGGTACTGGCATATTATCGCACGTTCCATCTTCCCGTGTCGATTACGCGTTGTTCCAATAACTATGGACCTTATCAGTTCCCGGAGAAACTGATTCCCCTGATGATTTCCCGTGCGTTGGCGGATCAATCGCTGCCTGTTTACGGAAAAGGGGAAAATGTGCGCGACTGGCTGTACGTAGAGGATCATTGCGCGGCAATTGATCTTGTCATGCGCAAGGGACGTGAGGGTGAGGTATATAATGTCGGCGGTCATAATGAACGCGCGAATATCGACGTTGTCAAGACAATTTTGAAGGCGCTTGACAAACCTGAAAGCCTGATTACCTATGTTACGGATCGTCCTGGACATGATATGCGCTATGCGATCGATCCGACGAAGATTCACAATGAACTTGGCTGGCTGCCTGCAACAAGTTTTGATGAGGGTATTCAAAAGACGATTCAGTGGTATCTGGACAACCGTTCCTGTGGTACAATCCTGATATTTGTTACAATAAGGGCGATTATCAGGATTATTACGAGCGCATGTATGCCAAGAGGGGCTGAAAAGAGAATGAAGGTTCTGGTTACCGGTGTCAGGGGACAGCTTGGTTATGATGTGTGCCGCTGCCTGACGCAGCGCGGTATTGAAAATCGCGGTGTGGATATTGAGGACTTTGACCTGACAGACGAACAGGCTGTACGTACCTATATTGGGGATTATGCACCCGATGCGGTTGTGCACTGTGCAGCTTATACGGCGGTGGATCGTGCGGAGGATAACGAAGCATTATGCCGTGCCGTGAATGTCGATGGAACGGCGTATGTCGCGCGTGCCTGCCGTGAAGTCGGTGCGAAGATGATGTATTTTTCCACGGATTACGTGTTCGCCGGAACAGGAGAGAATTTTTATCAGACGGATGACCCAAAAGCGCCGCTGAGTGTTTATGGCCGCACGAAACTGGATGGTGAGCTTGCTGCGCAGCGGGAAGTGGAAAAACTGTTTATTGTACGCATTTCGTGGGTGTTTGGTATCAACGGTGCAAATTTTGTCAAGACCATGCTGCGTCTTGGAACACAGCACGATACACTGCGCGTTGTAAACGATCAGATTGGTTCGCCTACATACACGGCAGATCTGGCACCGCTTGTGTGCGATATGCTCCAGACGGAGCGCTACGGGGTGTACCATGCGACCAATGAAGGTGTGTGCTCGTGGGCCGAATTTGCGGTGCAAATTATGCGGGAAGGTGGCCTTGATGTGCGGATCGAGCCTGTAACGACACAGGAATATGGTGCAAAGGCGCCGCGCCCGTCTAATTCGCGCCTAAGTAAAAAGAGCCTTGATGAGGCGGGTTTTTCGCGGCTTCCCACTTGGCAGGATGCGTTGCATCGCTATATAAAACAGCTTTCAAAAAGTGAATAAGATTTGAACGAAGAATGAAAAAGGAAGCGGATATGATATTTCCGCTTCCTTTTTTCATTTCACCCTTTTTTGTGCCGGGCATGTTTTTGTGGTGCGGGCCTGGGGACGTTGCTGAGGGTATTGTACGCGTCGGCTTGTGCGTCGTCTTCTACTGCAGACGGAATCATACCCGTATATTCCGTGGCACTGCATGTGGTTTCCACATCATAGAACGGATCCTGTTTTTTCATGATTGTGCACCTCCCTTTTGAAAATGACTTTCACGTTGAGTGTGCACCATATGTACGCTTGTCATACGTGCCGAGTCACATGCATATGCCCAAAATCGTGTTTACAGACGAAAAATATTCAGAAAGAGAGGATCCGGCGTATCGCGCGGATCCTCCGTATCTATGTGCGTACCTGTTGCGGGAGACTTGTTTAATAGTCCAGCGTATAGAAATATTGTGTGATTTCTTCGTTATCCAGATCATCCTGGTAACAAATGATTGGTTCAAGATAGGTATACTGTTCGGGAATCGTGCCGTTTTCAAAATAATCTACAAGATAGTCTACTGCAAGGGATCCCATCATCATTGGCTTTTGCACAATCAGTGCATCGACGCTTCCGTTGGTTAATGCCTCGACTTGCCCCTCGCCAGCGTCAAAGCAGACGATCGGCGCGTCGGAACCGGTGGCTTCTACACCATTGATACAGCCCTGTGCAGCAAACAGATTGCCGCCGAAGAAGCCTGCAATATCCGGATAGCTAAGCAGAATATTTTCTGCCTGCGAAGCTGCGGTTGCGGGTTCATTATTGCACCACTGGACGGAGACCACGTCATAGCCCAGCGCTTCTATGCCGTCTTGCCAGCCGGCAAGACGCTTTTCGTTGGTGTCAACACCAGCACGGGAACCAATTGATGCAACTTGACCGGAGGTAAGCCCGGCATCCTGAATCAGGGCATCCAGCGCTTCGGCGGCTTTTTGTCCGCCGGCATAGTTATCGGACGTGATATGTGCAAGGAAAACGCTTTCATCAGAAAGCTGAATATCGCAGGTGAT
>JAHZHV010000148.1 GCA_019420085.1 Christensenella sp. | reverse complement strand
GCCATATAGATCTTCTCAATGCCGACATTTTAATAGTATATCCGGGACGTTTAACCACTGCAAAGCGTTTTGAAAAAGTCGCTTCCCTTGCAGGGGCAATCCAAAGCAGCACACAACAGCAGACCAAAATCGTATTTTGTGATTTTCCAAGCGCCGATATTCCCAGCAAGGTCTACAAACGCATGATTGAGACCGAAGGATTAAAATTTGGATTAAATCGAGAAGATATGATCTTTACCTCTAACCTGGGATACCCACAGGGTTTTCCCAGGAACGGCGTATTGGAACTGTTTGGATTATCAAACTTATTCATATGTCCTTCCTATTCCGAATCTTTTGGATTAACAGTGCTTGAAGCCGCAAGTCGCGGAAACTTTCTGGTGCTTAACGAAGCCGTACCCGCCTTGAAAGAATTAGGAGATAGCCTGGGCGCCTACTTTATGCGTTGGGATGGACGCAATTTCGGCTACGATACACATGAAAAATATGTTCCCAGCGAACAGGCATACTATGAGGACCACGCAAAAATCATTGTCAACTTCATGCGGGAAGACCGCAGCTTGCGAGCAAAAACCAATGTTCGAACCAAATATCATGGTGCATGGATCTGCCGCAATCAATTAATCCCCCTCCTTCAGCAAAAACTATAAATCAATGTTTGTTTTTTTCAAAGGAACAAGCGTTGCCGCTTATCATAATGCTGCATAATCTCATACAACCATTGATTTATTTTGCGCATTCAGTGTTAAGGTAAGACGTAACGTGGAGGCTTAAAGACCTATGTGCTGGAACCATAATAACAAGTGCTGTGTAAACTGTTGCATAGCGGATCAGTGGATATATCCTTTTCCCGGCCCTACCGGTCCTACTGGATCTTCCGGTCCTACCGGTCCCACCGGAGCCACCGGAGCTCCCGGCCCTATCGGTCCCACCGGAGCCACCGGAGCTCCCGGCCCTATTGGTCCAACCGGAGCTCCCGGCCCTATCGGTCCCACCGGCACAGCTGGGGCTCCCGGCCCTATTGGTCCAACTGGGCCGACAGGGTCTCCTGGTCCTACTGGACCCGCAGGAGAAGGTATTCCAGGACCTACTGGGGCAGCAGGGCCTACTGGACCTACTGGACCTACTGGACCTACTGGACCTACTGGACCTACTGGACCTGCAGGACCTGCCGGAGGAGGCATTCCTGGTCCTACAGGCCCCATCGGCGCAACAGGTGCCATTGGCCCCACTGGTCCTGCAGGCAGCTCAGGTCCTACAGGCCCAACCGGTGCAACAGGCATTCCCGGTCCAACCGGCCCTACCGGTCCCACTGGCGCAGCAGGCATTCCCGGTCCTACCGGTCCTACCGGCGCAACAGGCACAGCTGAACCCAATCCTTATGAGCTATATGTTCAGGCTGACGCTGCGACGGATGGAGACGGCAGTCAAAAAAACCATTTCAAACCATTGAACAGGCGCTGGCTGCAGCACTTCCCGGTGGCGTAATTCACATCCTACGCGGCACCTACCCCATTACACAGCAGCTCGTTGTCAACACACCAGGTCTGACGATTCTCGGTGCAGCGGGAAGCATATTTATATTGCAGGCGCCTGTCGTACCATTCTTATGTAATGGTGGCAATATCACACTTGATGGGCTTACGATAACCAGTGACATTCCCTACCCTGTAGAATTCGTCCAGTTTGCCGGGGATGGGAATCGCATGGTTCATTGCCTGATCTACGGACCAAATCAATCAGGTGATTCATCCACTTGGGTGATAAACAGAGGTTTTGTAACACAGCTTGGTACAACAAACCTGCTTGTACGAAATAATACGTTCCATACGCTGCGTCAGCCGGCATATCTGAACCCTAATTCGACAGGGATGATTCTATACAACGTCGCATACAATACGCGCGGATATGTTGTTGATCAGGCAACCTTTTTGTTCTCAGGCAATGCTTGGGGACTCCCTGCAAATGCAGTGGACATTGCTTTGCTTGCAGGTACAACGACAGGCGCACCATACGATCCCCTTTCGCAACTGCAAAGCAATAACAGCAATGCCGTAATCAGCGATCAGCGTTAAATAAAACCCATGTCATTCACAATTCATCACAAAGCCACAGGCCGCCCTAATGCAGCGCCCTGTGGCTCTTATATGGTTTTCATTCATCCTTTTAACGCACGTGATAACCCGTAAATTCATAAAGGAGCAGTCATACAATAGAAACCAAACACAGTTGCTGTGTTCATAAAATTTCTTTCAACAATACCTATACGGGAACATCCATCTATCAAATCCATGGGATGCGATTTTTCTGCATTGCTCTTGTAATCCATTTGTCATCGTACTACGATAGAAACAAATCCAAACATCAAAAGTACAACAAGGAGTGTGATTTTCTTGAAACTTTGTATTATCTATCACTCGCAAAGCGGTAATACCGCACGTATGGCACAGGAGATCATCCGAGGTATCCAAACCGTAGATGGAATGGAGGCCCGCGCTTTTAGCATTGACGAAGCAATTGATCAAGATTATGTAGCACAATGCAATACCGTGATCATTGGCACGCCAACCTATAATGGCACGCTCAGCGGCAAGATGAAATCGTGGCTGGAAACCGCGCCCAAGCAATATGGCTTAGCCGGTAAGCTGGGCGGCGCCTTTGCAACGGCAAATTATATTCATGGCGGCGGTGCAATCGCAATCCAGTGTGTGTTGCTGCATCTGATGTGCGCCGGTATGGTTGTTTACTCCGGTGGCGGTGCATATGGCGCACCCGTCATCCATCTGGGGCCCGTTGCCATTGCCCCCGATCTGGACAACTTTGCGGAATTATTCCGAACCTATGGCGCGCGCATGGCGCAGGAAACAGCTGCACTGTTTGGCTGAGACCCTGGCTGTACAACAACAACAACAACAACAACAACAACAACAACAACAACAACAACAACAACAAGCGCTTCACCAATCAAAATGGTGAAGCGCTTGTTGTTGGTCTGCCTCTATCAATATCAACCAACACTTTGCCGTGAAGTCTGCGCGATGCACGCAGCAGGTTCTTCCGTCGTCTGCACTTGCAGTACCGCATCTGCACTGTCATCTGTCTTTTTTGCAATGGAACCGGATAAAAACAGGCTCGCCTTGGCACAAAGCGGTCCTACCAGTTCATATAGGATACCGGAAGACAGAATAATCGTCGACAAAAGATCGCCCAGATGCGCCGGCAGCATACGCGAGGCAAGCACACAAAGACCGATCGATACACCTGCCTGCGGTACGAGTGCCAAGCCAAGATAGTTGCGCGTCGCGCGTGGCGAACCACTGCACGCGCTGCCCAGAAATGCACCAAGATACTTACCAACGATACGTACAAAGAAGTAAACCACGCCGATTGCTCCTGCGGTTTTTAATGCCGTAACGTCCAGACGCATCCCTGATGTGACAAAGAACAGCAGGAAGATCGCCGGTGTAAAGCGGTTGACACGTTCAAACGTCTTTTTCTTGCCGCCACAGTTAATATACGCCGTTCCCATTGCCATACAGGCAAGCAGCGGTGAAACGTCAAAAGCATCACATACAGCCGTAAGAATTAAAAGCAGCGTGATTAAAAAGACAAGCCGTCTATCCTGCGGCATTTCACGATCAATCAGCTTGTGCAGCACAACGCCGATCCCCACACCAAGTCCAAGAAGCAGGATATTCCAAAGCACAGGCAGCAGTACCTGGGACCATGCAATTGTTTCCGCCTCTGCCATAGAAACGATTGCGGTACATACGCTGAACGCGACAAGTGCGACAGCGTCATCCAGCGCCACAACCTGTAAAATCGTATTGACAAAATCCCCCTTCGCCTTATACTGACGAATCGTCATAATCGTCGAGGCAGGCGCTGTTGCCGAACCGATCGCGCCCAGCAACAGCGAAAACGACCAGGACAGACGAAATACAAAACGCATCGTTATCGTCACAAGGGCCGCAGCGATAAGCGCTTCAAACAGTGTAATTACAAATACACGCCGTCCATTGTTTTTCCAGACCGATAGTTTGAAGTATCGTCCCACGCCAAAGGCTATAAATCCAAGCGCAAGGTCAGTAATGAACTCCATATTGGTCTGAATTGCTTCCGGCACCAGGTTCAAACAGTAGGGGCCGACAAGCACACCCGCCAAAATATATCCCGTTACGTCCGGCAAATGCAGTTTTTTTGTTACAATCGTGACGAGCACACCCGCCAAAAATAAAACGGCAAGCGAACAGATAACCTGTGCATTCATTCCCGAAAGTGATTGCAGTTGCAGCATTGTGTTATCCTCCATTTCCGTTTCATGCGTGCAGCGCATCTGCATAAAACATTTTTATTGTGCCTTGATTATAAATTCGAGAAGTTCTATAATCAAATTAGTATTTTCGTTCATTCCATAAATTCCATTTATATTAATCCTGATCACGGAGTGTGATTCTTCCATGCTTGATCCAAAAGTCTATACCCTTCTTGCCGTCGCACAAACAGGCAGCTTTACCGCAGCAGCCGAATCATTGAATCTGACACAGCCTGCGGTTAGCCATCACATCCGTATGCTGGAAAAAGAATATGACATCATCATCTTCAATCGTGGTGGAAAATCCATACGTTTAACTCCAGAAGGGGAAATTCTGCTCAAATATGCACGACGCATGGCTGCTGTGGAAGCAGATGCACATACTGCCATTGAGAACAGCCGCAACAACATTGCACAGCTGAACGTAGGGATTACGCAAACTGCCGGTGAAAACCTCATGCCCCAGGTCTTTGCGCAATATTGCGAAGAACATCCCCAAACACATATTCATATCTTTACGGATACCATAGCAAATCTTTATAGCAAACTGGCATTGTATGAGCTTGATTTTGCAGTCGTAGAAGGAATCTTGCCGCACGACAACTTTCCCTCTATTTTGTTGGATACCGATTACCTGTGTCTCATCGTCTCAATCGATCATCCCTTTGCCGGCCGGCAGAGCGTTCAGTTAGAAGAACTGAAAAAAGAACGCCTGATTCTTCGTCCCAAAGACGCCGGCACGCGTATGTTCTTTGAAAACTTTCTATGGAACCAGCGCGAATCCATTCAGAATTTCAACATCATTATGGAACTGGACAACATCGCCATGACCAAGGAACTGATCGCACACAACATGGGTGTATCCATCATTGCAAAATCCGCCTGCCGTGATGAAATTCGTGCCGGCCGGCTTGCCGCCATCCCAATTGAAAACGGCAGCATGGTTCGCGAAATCCACCTGGTGTTCCAGCGTGATTTTACACAGACAAAACTGCTTGGCGATTTTTGTCGAATTTACAACGCATTGTGCTAATTTTCAATATGATTTCCCGGGACATTTTCAAAGTCCTTCCCTGTCCGAAATCGGTTACAAAAATATCCGTATTGTTTACCAGAAATAACAGATTTGATTCAGAATACGATGTGCAAAATACAACAAAAAACCGTACGGCCATCGTCATCGGGCAGTGTATGCCATACTATTATCCTTTCGAACATGCAATGTTGTACCAGAACTTTGAAACAGATCATATCTTGGCATATCTTTCTCTGCAGGCCAAAAAAAGATTCATATCTATCAGGACCGTTCCAATGCAAAATTGATGATAAAAGCCAAAAAGTGCCGTGCGGCATTCTGCCACACGGCACTTTTTCGACACATTGTTATTTTGCGTAATCCACCGCACGCGTCTCGCGAATGACATTTACCTTGATCTGACCCGGATAATCCAACTCGCTTTCAATCTTCTTGGAAATATCACGCGCCAGAACAACGGCACCTGCATCATCAATCGACTCGGGTTTGATGACGATACGAACTTCACGTCCGGCCTGCATCGCAAAAGACTTCTCAACACCGTCAAAGGAATCAGCGATTTCCTCAAGTTTCTCCAGGCGACGGATGTAATTTTCAAGCGTCTCGCGGCGTGCACCAGGACGCGCTGCAGAAATTGCGTCTGCAGCCTGTACAAGAACCGCTTCAATGGTTCTGGGTTCCACGTCTCCATGATGTGCCGCAATTGCATTTACGATCGGCGCATTTTCACGGTATTTCTTTGCCACATCCGCACCAATCTGCGCGTGGGGTCCTTCTACCTCATGATCAATCGACTTACCGATATCGTGCAGCAAGCCCGCACGCTTGGCAAGTGTCACATCTGCGCCAATTTCAGCGGCCATAATACCGGCAAGATGCGAAACCTCAACAGAATGACGCAATACATTCTGTCCATAACTGGTTCGGAACTTCATACGCCCAAGCAAACGCACCAGTTCATGATGCAGTCCGTGCACACCCGTCTCAAATACGGCGGAGTCACCCGCTTCCGCAATCTGTGCGTCCACTTCCTTGCGCGCCTTATTGACCATTTCCTCAATGCTTGCCGGATGAATACGGCCATCCATCACGAGCCGCTCCAATGCGATTCGCGCCACCTCACGGCGAATCGGATCAAAGCCCGACAGTATCACGGCCTCAGGCGTGTCGTCGATAATCAGATCAATACCCGTTGCAGTCTCCAGTGCGCGGATATTGCGTCCCTCACGGCCGATAATCCGGCCTTTCATTTCGTCGTTTGGCAGCGGGACCACCGAAACGGTACTCTCGGCAACGTGATCAGCAGCACACTTTTGAATTGCCAGCGACACGATATTACGGGCACGCTTATCGGCTTCTTCCTTGGCACGCGATTCGATATCACGAATCAAGACTGCTGCATCATGCTTGGCATCGTTCTCCACATTCTCAAGCAAAATCGCCTTCGCCTCATCCACCGTCAAGCCCGAAATCTTCTCCAACTGTTCCAACTGCTGTGCATGCAGCTGTTCAGCCTCGTCGCGCATCTGCTGCACCTCGCGCTGCTTGCGCACGATGCTTTCTTCCCGTGCTTCCAGCTGGTCCAGCTTCTTATCCAAATTTTCTTCGCGTTGGTTGAGCCTGCGCTCCTGGGCTTTGAGTTCTCCTCTGCGCTCCCGGACTTCGCGTTCCTGCTCGCTGCGCAGACGATGTACCTCGTCGCGCGCTTCCAAAAGCGTCTCTTTTTTCACGGTCTCAGCCTGTGTGCGTGCGTCGTCAACAATCCTGCGCGCCGTTTCTTCCGCTGAACCGGTCTTTTTTTCCGCAAGGTTAAATCGAATGAAATACCCTGCTGCAACGCCGCCAACAAGCACAAAAAACGAAATCAGCGCCACAATCCAGCCCGATACGCCGCCTGCAGCAAGCGCTGCAAATGCAAATGAATGCAAACGATAACACCTCCTTGAATCATTTTTTTATTTTCGTTTCATAAACAAGACCGCACCAAAACGTCACATAAAAAAGGAATCGGCGTTTGCACCCGATCCCTTT
>JAHZHV010000147.1 GCA_019420085.1 Christensenella sp. | reverse complement strand
GATGGTGTATTTTCTTTTAACCGCGCGCAAAATGGATTATGAAGAGGTCTGTAAGATTGTCTCTGCGATCGGAAATCATGAAGAGCAGAACGGTCGCGTGGTCAGTGAACTTTCTGCGGCGCTGATTATTGCGGACAAGTCTGATGCACACCGTACGCGCGTACGCCGCGGGCGTTATGATTCGGGCGATATTCATGACCGCGTCAATTATGCAATATTAAAAAGTCAGCTGAATGTCGATGCGCAGAATAAGGTCATTACCTTTGAAATGGAGATGGATCAGACGTCTTCCATTATTGAATTTTTGCAGATTTATCTTTCCAGAATGCGCATGTGTGAGAGCGCTGCGGCATATCTTGGTTGCCGTTTCCGTTTGGTCATTAACGGAACGTCCGTCAATCAGACGCAGGCGATTGCGGCAGGAAATGGCGTGGTGATCGATGGCTGATTCCTATCTTTGGATGGCGACAGCTGCGTTTGGCCTGGAGGGCATCGTTGCCAGAGAGCTGCGCAGTGCCCACATGCAGGATGTATGCTGCGAGAATGGACGCGTATTGTTTCGCGGCGATGCGCAGGCGGGTGCATGGGCCAATATGTGGCTTCGATGCGCGGATCGCGTCTTTTTGGTTATGGGAAGTTTTCCTGCCCGCACGTTTGAAGAACTGTTTCAGGGTGTGCGCGCACTTGATTGGGCATCGCTGTTGCCGCGGGATGCACATTTTCCCGTCGCAAGAGCAAAATCGCATAATTCCGCGCTTTTTTCACTGCGCGATATCCAATCGGTAGGCAAAAAGGCAATTGTAGAGGCGATGCGCCGCAGTTATGGCTGCAGTTGGTTTGATGAAACAGGTGCTGACTTTGCAGTGGAGATTGCGCTGAAAGATGATGTTGCCACGGTTGCGATTGATACAAGCGGCAGTGGACTGCATCGGCGTGGGTATCGCCCGATCACAGGTGAGGCGCCGCTTCGGGAGACCCTGGCTGCGGCGATGGTTAAGATTGCGCGTTACCGCGGCGATATACCACTGATCGATCCAATGTGCGGAACCGGTACGATCTGTCTGGAAGCCGCCATGCAGGCATGCAACATTGCGCCGGGCCTTTCACGCAGTTTTGCATGCGAAAAATGGCCGTTGTATCAGAATGATATTTGGCGTACATTGCGTGCGCAGGCAAGGGATGTGCAGCGGCGCGGGAAAAATGCGCCGATTATGGGAAGCGATATTGATGCACGCGCAGTGGAGACGGCGCGGCGGCATGCGCAAATGGCAGGGCTTACCGACTGCATTCGCTTTTCATGTGCCGACGTGCGGGATTTGCCGCGTCGTGACGATGTGGGGCTTGTTTTGTGTAATCCGCCTTATGGGGAAAGACTGCTGGATCAAAAGAGCGCGAAGCTTCTTGCGGGAGAAATGGGTAAGACCTTGCGCATGCGTATACCGCAATGGCGCGTAGGCGTGCTGTCTGGCCTTGCGGATTTTCCTCGCTGTTATGGGCAGCGGCCTGTGCTGAACCGAAAATTATACAACGCCAAGCTGAAATGCTATTTTTATCTGTTTGAGCCTGAAGACAGGAAAAAGCACAGATGAAAAATGCATCCGCTACAAAGAAACGGGCGAATCCGTACGCTTTGCCGCTTTTCGAGCGCATGCGTGCGGATTTGTCTTTGACGCTTTTGAAAATGCGTATTATGATAGTAGGCACAGTGCCATCAAAAAGGAGGGACGCGGCGAATATGGAAACGACGCGGATGCGATGAAGCGGACAAGCGTGCGGTTGTCGGTAAGGCCGCGCTTTTTTGTGCTGCTGGCAATCCTCATTTTATGTGTGGCAACGCCTGTAATATGTTTGACACTGCGCGACCGGGAGTATACAGTGCGTACGGCACAAGTCACGCAAACAGTAGAGTGCGAAGCGGTTGTGGTACGGGATGAAACGGTTGTCGCAGCGCAGCAGACGGGACAGATTGATAATCTGATTGCAGAAGGCGATGCAGTGCAAAAAGGGGATGCAGTCGTAAAGGTTTACAGTGCCCAATACAGCGCTGCGGCAATTTCACAATTGGCTGCGCTGCGCGATGAAATTCTTTCTTATCAAAGGAATAATATCCTGGGTGATATTCTGGATGCGGATTTAAGTGCGATGGATGCGCAGATTGCGGAAAAGACCGCGCTTTTGCCGGAGGCTGTAACGGATCGTGACACGACGACAATCAAGCAGCTTGAATCGAAAATTGATGCGCTGATGCGGCAAAGATCGGAGTATTTGCGGCGCAATTACCGCGTAGATGAAAAGTTGTCCGAAATGCTGGAACAGGAAACGGCACTTACAGAGCAGATCGACAGCTGGACAACTACGGTGGAAACACCGCTTTCGGGACGGGTTAGTTTTTCCGTAGATGGCTGTGAGCATGTGCTCAATGCTGACGCATTGGAACAATTGACCCCCGAGCGGCTCAAAACGACGGTGGCAGATGCCGACATGCAGCGTGTGACACAGGCTACGGAGTATACGTCACTGTTCCGTGTTGTGGATACGGATGGCTGGTATTGTGTGTTTGCGGCGCAGCAGGATCTTGAAATTGTGCCGGGACAGACGTATA
>JAHZHV010000146.1:2578-3177 GCA_019420085.1 Christensenella sp. | reverse complement strand
TGCTCTGACAGGCCCGCATGCAGATGGCACAATGGCCATTGCGCGGCATTTTGGATCGGAATTTGTACAGAATGGAACGCTTGACAGGCGTGCATTGGCGCAGCTTGTTTTTTCGGATGAAAAAGCACGGCGTAAACTCAATGGCCTGATCCATCCCATGGTGGCGGCGCAGATTCAGCGTCAACTAACGGCGCTTGCGCGTGCAGGATATACCTGTGCGATACTGGATGTTCCGCTATTGTTTGAAAGCGGACTTGATGCATTGGCAGACGAAATCTGGTGCATTGATGCACCGGCCTCGGTGCGCGTACCGCGTATTATGCAGCGTGACGGCGTATCACGGGAGGATGCGTTGCGCCGGATTGCGGCGCAAATGGATGACCGAATGCGGCGGGAGAAAAGCGATGTCGTCATCGACAACGCTTTTGGATGGAAAAATACGCGCCGGCAGGTCGATCAACTTTTGCGGGAAAGAAGACTGGTGGATTGAAACGAATGCGTAGAGTTGGAGCGTTTTTGCTTGTGGCCATTATGCTTTGCATGACGGCTTGTTCGGCAACGAATTATGAAACGGTGCATCTTGACGAGGGCGACGCCCA
>JAHZHV010000146.1:0-2568 GCA_019420085.1 Christensenella sp. | reverse complement strand
CGCGATGAAGATTCGCCGTCTCCTCTCCGGCGGCGACGCCCAGGAAACTGCCGATACGCCGCAGCAAACGCAGAGTGAATTGACGATCGGCGTTACAGAAGATATTGGCAGGGCACATCCGCTGTTTCCCGATTCCAGTCAAATGGCCAGTGTCACGGGAATGGTTTTTGAGGGCCTGTTTTCTTTGGATGAAACGGGACGGGCTTCTTTTTGCCTTGCACAGGATTACTCCGTGACAATCAATGCCGATGGCACTGCGACCTGGGTTTTTAATATCCGGCCAAATGTCATGTGGCATGACGGCTCCGGTGTCGTGACAGCAGACGACGCGGCTTTTTCCATTGAAGCAATACAAAAATCCGGTGGCATCTATGCGGAAAATGTATTGGGTATCGTAACGGCGGCGGCTGCAGATGCAAATACGTTACATGTTTTGACAGATCGGTATTATGCTGATTTGCCTGAGCGTCTGATTTTTCCCATTGTACCGCGTGCAGTCTATCAGGGACAAAACGCCGGTGCGCCTGCCATGGTCGGTTCAGGACCGTATCGCGTCAGCGCGTATAACAGCGATGGATACGCTTTTGTTTTGACCGCATTTGAATCCTGGTGGCGGCAGCAGCCTTCTATCCAGACGATTCGCATTGTATTGTATCACGATACGGCTGCGGTCGTG
Organism: Christensenella sp.; assembly: GCA_019420085.1. Lineage (GTDB taxonomy): Bacteria > Bacillota > Clostridia > Christensenellales > Maliibacteriaceae > RGIG9107. The sequence continues at coordinate 1,892 of JAHZHV010000146.1, read as the reverse complement.
GAAGCTTTCCAAACGAAACGACGACAGGTGCCGGGCTCGGTGCCGGATTTGGAACTGTTTATGCAGTGCGAAGCCGGTCATTGGAAGTTCTGATTCCCAATTTTTCCAATGGAGCGTTGGCAGATGTCCGCGTACGCCAGGCAATTGCCTATGCGATTAATAAAACGGATATTATGACATTGCTGTATGCAAAACGCGCAGTGGATGTGGATCTTCCTGTTTGGACAGGGCATTATCTGGATTCGCCGCAGAGTCATCCGTTTGACTATGATGTGCGTGCCGCGCGCGCACTGCTGCAGGAAGCAGGATATATCGATACGGATGGGGATGGATATGTTGATTATACCGGCGCGGATGGCGTACAGCATCCTGTAACATTGACGCTTGTGACCAATGATACAACGGAAAATGCCTTGCGTCGGCAAAGTGCAAATCTCATTGCCGAATCGCTGGCGCAGATTGGAATTGCTGTCAATGTGCAGGTAACCGATTGGGCCACTTGTGTTTCTTGCCTTTCCTCCGGTTCCTATGATTTGCTTTTGACCGGTATTATGGTTCCCGAGAATCCGGATCCGGCATTTTTCTGCGGAAGCGGACATGCGGGAAATTATAATGGTTATTATAACCAGAGCGTGGAGGATGCGCTTGCCCAGGCAAATGCCGCTCAGACACGGGAGGAATGGGAAACGGCATTGCAGAGCGCACAGCAGATGATGGTATATGAATGTGCTACAATCTCTTTGTTTTACCGCTGTCATGCACTGATTGCGGATTCCAGAATAGTGGGAATTAAGCCGCAGGGAGAATTGCGTGCATTCGCAGGAATTGAAAATTGGACATTTTATATGGAATGATTCTTTTTTTCATCTTAATATCATCATATCATCACTTTTGCTGGGTAAGATAACGACAAGACGTAAGGAGAGTACGTCTTAGAAGCGAAAGGAGAGACAGAATATGGATTATGAACAGGATTCCATCCATCCGGATGAACAGATCAATGCTTCTGTCGAACATACAGATAACAACGCACAGCACAGCCCCAATCAGGGCCATTATTCCGACGGCATTTCCTCTCAGCCGTTTGTTGATCGTGTGTATGAGCCGGTTCACAACACTTCTTCGACCAACAATGCAGCACCGGAGTATACCAGTTATAATGTGCCTCCGCACAAAACGGTGAAACCCAAGAAAACGCACCGCGGCACAATTCCTGCACTGGTACTGGTATTATGCATGGTCATGTCTGTTGCGCTTGGCTTTGGCGGCGGCGTATTGGCATTTTCCTATATGAATAAAGATGACGTCCCGGCGGCTGCAGAATCCACACAGCAGCAAACGGCAAATGAGTCTTCTGATTCTCAGGCACAGGCAGCACTTCCGCAAAGCATAGATCGTACGGACAGCAATAAACTTTCTGTTGCGGATGTTGTGGATAAGGTAGCAGATTCCGTTGTGGAAATCAGCACGGAATCGGTTGTAACCAGCCAGTATCTGCAGCAGTATATCACGGAGGGCGCAGGAAGCGGCGTCATCATCAGTGAAGACGGCACGATTATAACCTGTCACCATGTGATTGAAGGCGCAGAAAAAGTTATCGTAAAATTGCGCAACGGTGAGCAATACGAAGCGCAGATTATTGCAGCAGATGCTACCAGCGATGTCGCTGTACTGAAAATTGAGGCAAGCGGCCTGACTGCTGCCGCGATGGGTGATTCCGATGCTCTGAGCGTCGGCGAAGATGCGATTGTAATTGGTAACCCACTGGGATCGCTGGGCGGATCTGTAACAAACGGCATTATCAGCGCATTGGAACGCGAAATTATCATTGACAATGAAAAGATGGTTCTGATGCAGACGAACGCGGCGATTAATCCTGGCAATTCCGGCGG
>JAHZHV010000145.1 GCA_019420085.1 Christensenella sp. | reverse complement strand
GCCGTTAACCAGCAGATTGGGATAACTTGCAGGCAAAACGACGGGTTCTTTGAGTGTATCGTCAAAATTCAGTGCAAAAGTAACGGTATCTTTGTCGATATCCCGCAGCATTTCCAAAGCCAGCGGCCGCATGCGTGCTTCCGTATAACGCATTGCCGCTGCGCCGTCTCCATCAATGGAGCCGAAGTTTCCATGTCCGTCTACCAACGGCATGCGCATGGAAAAGTCCTGTGCCAAACGTACCAGCGCATCATAAACGGAGATATCGCCATGGGGATGATATTTACCAAGGCAATCACCGACAATACGCGCACATTTACGATGTGGCTTATCCGGCCACAGCGCAAGCTCATGCATGGTATATAAAATCCGACGTTGAACCGGCTTTAACCCATCTTCCACACGCGGCAGCGCACGATCCAGAATTACATATTCTGCATATGGTATCATGGAATCGTGCATCACTTCTTCCATCGGCCGCGTTAAAATAACCTCCTGACGGGGCGGCATATCATCCAGTTTTTTTCTTGCCATATCATCCCTCCATGCGCTGGAACGCATCCTCGCGGTTAAAGTCGGCAAATTCGCTGATGTATTCCCTGCGCGGTTCAACCTTATCGCCCATTAAAACGGTTACCATGCGATCGGCCTCAGCAGCGTCCTCGATACAAACGCGCACAAGCGTACGATTTTGCGGATCCAGCGTTGTTTCCCAAAGCTGTTCAGGATTCATCTCGCCCAATCCTTTGTAGCGCTGGATGGTATAATTCTTTTTCAGCCGCGCTGTAGCCTGCTGCAAAGATTTATCGTCATAATAATATGTCGACTTTCCACCCACCGTCAGACGGTAAAGCGGCGGAACGCCCATATAAACGTGCCCTTCACTGATCAACTGGCGCATATACCGGAAAAAGAACGTTAATAAAATCGCACGAATATGGCCGCCGTCCTGATCTGCATCCGAAAGAATAATCACCTTGTCATACCGCAGATTTTTCAGGGAAAAGTCCTCGTCAATACCCGTTCCAAGCGCCGTAATAATCGAACGGAATTCATCGTTTGCAAGCACTTCATCAAGCCGCTTTTTCTCTGCATTCAGCGGTTTTCCTCGAAGCGGCAAAATTGCCTGTGTACGCCTGTCACGCCCCTGCTTTGCACTTCCGCCGGCGGAATCGCCCTCGACCAGAAATAATTCATTGACTGCCGCATTACGTCCCGTACAGGCCGCAAGTTTACCGACCAGCTGCACAGCATCAAGAGAATTCTTCTTTCTTGCAATTTCCTTTGCTTTGCGAGAAGCTTCGCGTACACGCGCCGCTGCACGTGCCTTTTCAATAATGGACGCCGCAAGCTCCGCATTGCGAATATCATCCAGCCAAAGCGTCAGCTTTTCTGCCACAACAGCCTCCACAGCTGTACGCGCCTCGGTATTTCCAAGCTTTGTCTTGGTCTGTCCCTCAAACTGGACATTCTTCATCTGTACGGACAATACCGCCGTAAGCCCGTCGCGAAAATCCTCTCCGATCAATGCGGCTTCTTTCTCTTTGAGCAAATTGCCGCGCCGCGCAAATTCATTAAATACACGTGTCAGTGCACCGCGCAGACCCGTCTCATGCGTACCGCCCTGCGTGGTAGGAATGTTATTGACATAGGATATAATATTTTCGCCATAGGCATCTGTATACTGCATCGCAACGCTGACATGAATCCCGTCACGTATACCATCCAAATAGATCGGCGTTTCATGCACAGGTGTCTTTCCGCGCGCCGCATAGTGTACAAAATCCACAAGACCGCCCTGATAATGATACTCACGTTTTTTGGGCTTGCCATCTTCCTTCTGACGCTCATCAATCAGCGTAAAAGTTCCTGCCGGATTTAAAAATGCAAGTTCACGCAAGCGCCGCGCGATCAATTGTGCATCAAACTGCACTGTTTCAAACATCGTCTCATCCGGGTAAAATGTGATCTTTGTTCCACGTCTGCGCACAGGACCAATCAACTGCAGCGGACCATCCGGTTCTCCTGCATGCGAAACGCCATTTTGATCGGTATAACTGGTAAAACGCTGGCGATATAGTTTTGCATCTACAGCGACCTCACAGATCAGTTCCTTGCACAATGCGTTAACAACGGATGCACCAACACCATGCAGACCACCGGAATAAGCATAGTTTGAATCGTTGAATTTACCACCTGCATGCAGCTGTGTAAATACAACCTCAACACCGGAAACACCCAATTCCGGATGCAGTCCCACCGGAATACCGCGGCCGTTATCCTCTACAGTCACGCCGCCATCCTGATGCAGCGTAATCTTGACCTGATCTGCATATCCGTTTGCAGTTTCGTCTACCGCGTTATCGACAATTTCCCACAGCAGATGATGCAGCCCGCGTGAACCGGTCGAACCGATATACATGCCGGGTCTTCTGCGTACGGCTTCCAATCCCTTTAAAACTTCGATATCCGCAGCATTATACGTTCCCTTCATCGACGTTCCTCCAAACAGCTCTTACCCACAGGATGCA
>JAHZHV010000144.1:1770-3436 GCA_019420085.1 Christensenella sp. | reverse complement strand
ACCCACGACGTCGTTTGTTTGCTTTGGAAGGATTATCGCTTTTGGTGGATTGGCGGCGCTTTTGAATGGATTGGCAATTCTTCCGGGATTCCTGCGACTGGCATTACAGATGAGCGGACAGGATAAAAAGAAGCTTTGCGGATACAAAGAGACGTCTGCCAAAGAACATGTTAATGTACCGAAAAATAGCATCATGCGCTGGATTGTTCCTGCGCTGTGTGCTGCAGCTGGGGTGATCCTGCTTATTGTTCGGCCGAATGTCGCAGCGCTGCAAATGCATGACAGCATTGTTGCCATTTGTATTGTGATCGCAGCGACGCTTTGCACATATGCTGCCTGTGTGCTGCTGAAAAAAAGACAGCATGCAGAGGCTGTGGGCACTTCCATTTGCGTCGCGATAGACGCTGTTTGCGCGCTTGTCCTGGCATGCGGGATCAGCGCCCGTGCGGATGCGGATATGCTTGCGCTTGTAACGGGCGTTTGTGTGATTGCTGTCGTGATTGAGCTTGCCGTATGGCAGGGCAATCTTGCCGCGGCGTTTGCTGCTGCTGCATTTTTGCTGACAGGCGGCATTGGTATGGCGCTTGCCGGTTCTGCGCTTTTGCGTGCATATGCAATTGCCGTATTATGTGCTGCGCTTTTGTCGCTGTATGATGCATTATTTGCAGCACGGCAACTGCGTGCGCGTTTTACCGGTATGCATATGAATGCAAAAAAGCGCACGTAAGCAACTGAACATGACGGCGCTGTTCTGGCATGGACGGCGCCGCATCGCATTTGCATGGTCAATTTGCCTTTAAGGTCTTTGTCAAGGAGGTTACAAAACGATGATTTGCATGGAACAGAACAATACGGCAGACGTGTCGGATGTGCTGGCAACTTCCCTGGCACAGGCGGGGCAGATTCCGCTGCCGCTTGCCCGGATCCTGGCCGGGCGGGGGATCGATACGCCGCAAAAATTGCGCGCCTATCTGAATCCGAGCCTTTCCATGCTGCATGATCCTTTCTTGTTGAAGGATATGGAACTTGCATCTGCACGTATTCTGCGCGCAGTGGAGCGCAATGAACGAATTGTAGTCTATGGAGACTATGACGCGGATGGTGTGACGGCGTCGACGTTGCTTTCCGGTGTTCTTCGGGATCATGGCGCACAGGTTGATGTTTATCTTCCCGAACGCAAACGTGAGGGATATGGTTTGCACGACGGAAGCATTGACCGGATTATTGAACAATATGCGCCATCGTTGATCGTGACCGTTGACTGCGGCATTACCGCTTGTGATGAAGTGGAACGGGCCATGCGCATGGGTATCGACGTTGTTGTAACTGATCATCATCTGTGCCCGGAAGTTTTGCCGCCAGCAGTGGCTTGTGTTGACCCGAAACGACCGGATCAGACGTATCCGTTTGACGGCCTTGCCGGCGTTGGCGTCGCTGCAAAATTGGTACAGGCAATGTATGGAACAGACGCACTCTTGCCGTATCTGGATGTTGTTGCGGTGGGCACCATTGCGGATATCGTACCGCTTTGTGATGAAAATCGCGCCATGGTTTCCGCGGGCCTTGAAAAACTGCGGCAAAACCCTGCTGTGGGGTTAAAGGCATTGATGCAGGCGGCTGGATGCAAACGGCATCCGATTACCTCTGTGGACGGGGGTTTTATGCT
>JAHZHV010000144.1:575-1760 GCA_019420085.1 Christensenella sp. | reverse complement strand
CAATGCAGGCGGCCGTATGGCAAGCGCCATGAAGGCATATGAACTTTTAACGTGCCGCGATGAGACACTTGCCATGGAATTGGCAGGCGAACTTAACGAATTGAATGTCCTTCGTCAGACGATTGAGCGGCAAATTGTTGCAGAGGCGATTACGCGGATCGAAAACGGCGAAGTTGACATTGTAAATCGTCGTATGATTGTATTGGCGTCGGATGATTGGGATGATGGCGTTGTCGGCATTGTTGCTTCTCGTCTGACGGACCGCTTCTCGCGGCCGGTTTTATTGTTTTCACGGCATGAGAAGATGCTGAAGGGTTCCGGGCGCAGTATTGCGGGAATCGATTTGCATGGATTGCTTGCACCCATGCAGGATATGTTTTCGCAGTTTGGCGGCCACACGATGGCTGTTGGCTTAACCATGCAGGAAGAATATCTCCCGGCATTGATTGCGCGTTTGGAAGAAGCGTTGGCTGATTATCCGCCCCAGGTCTTTTTACCGCACGTGCATTATGATGAAAAAGCGTATCTTTCCTGGTTCACGGAAAGCTTTGTACATCAGCTTGACTGTATGGAGCCGCTTGGTTATGGAAATGCCGCACCGCTGTTTCTGCTGGAGAATTTGCAGGCAGCGCAGGTCAATACAATGGGACAGGAAGGCGCGCATATCCGCATGCAAGTCAAAAATGGCGCGCAGTCGCGGTGTGCGATTGCTTTTGGTTGGGGCTCACGGCGAGATGAATTTGTACATATGCCGTCCATGTCGATTGTTGCCCAGGCAAACTTAAACCGGTGGCAAAACAGAAGTGAAGTACAGTTGCAGATGAAGGCTGCCGTGGCGGCGAAAGACGCTGCGGAATGGGCACGCTATCTTGCGGCCAGAGATGACAGCTTTGAAGATTCGTTTTATATGGGTGTCTATGCATATGCACCTGATGCGCAAACGGTGGTTTTGCAGTATGAGGAAGCGCTGGAAGAACTGTTATGTGTATTGCCGCAGGCCTATCAGGGCACGCTTGTGGTGTGTAACAGTCTGAATATGGCGATGCGGCTGCTGTCCGATTTGTCTCAGCAAATTACACAGGGAATGGTTGACATTGCGCTTTGTGATCCGCCGCAGGACTGGCGAAGGTTTAACACACTGCTGCTGGCGCCGCGAGAAGATGCGCTGTTGGAACAGACAGGATA
>JAHZHV010000144.1:0-565 GCA_019420085.1 Christensenella sp. | reverse complement strand
AATGTCTTTGTCTTTGGTTTGCCTATTCCCGGCGCAACAGTCGACTACTATATTCCGGATGATGCGCTTGTAAGCGCCGCTTGCAAACAGTTGCGTGCACCGGTTAAAGAGGTCATGGGGCAGGTGTTTCGTTTGCTTGCACAGCGGGGACGCACGCTGTTGAACACAGATGCGCCGCGCCGTGCCTTGATTTCTTGGTGCATCGATGTTTTTGAGGAACTCGGATTTCTGCGCTGTGAACAAGACAGGCTTCTGTTTGATAAAAGCTGCGAGCGTCGTGTTCTGACACAGAGCAACGCGTTTGTGTGCGGACAGAATAACTTCAATGCGTGGACAGCTTATTTACAGGCACTTGCCCAGTTGCAGGAGGATGGGACAACGGTATGACGGATAAAAAATTTGAGACAAGCGAAGATACGCAGGCACTGCTGAGGGCCTTCGATACCTTCCCGCCGGAGAAGCGTGATCTTCTGCATCGTGCTTATGCATATGCCAAAAAGGCGCACGACGGACAATTTCGCGAATCCGGTGAGCCGTATATCATCCATCCATGTGCGATTGCACG
>JAHZHV010000143.1 GCA_019420085.1 Christensenella sp. | reverse complement strand
GAGCAGATGACACTGGAAGATCTGCTGTATGGACTGATGTTGTCAAGCGGCAATGATGCGGCCAATGCAATTGCCGTGTACATTGCAGGCTCCGTGGATGCTTTCGTCAATATGATGAATGAGAAAGCCGCCGCACTTGGCATGAGCGGGACGCATTATGTCAATCCTCACGGCCTGCATGATGAGCAGCATTATACGACCGTGGCAGATATGCAGATTTTGCTGCGCCATGCTTATGAGAATGAGACGTTCCGCAATATTGTGTCCCAGGTGTCGCATACGGTTGCGCCGACGAATACGGCGCCGGAAGGTCATGAGTATAAGAACAGCAATCTGTTGCTGCATTCGGAGTATTCCACGTACTATTATCAGTATGCAACCGGTGCCAAAACGGGATATACTTCTGCTGCAGGGTATTGCCTTGTCGCTACTGCGGAAAAAGACGGGTTGCGTCTTGGTGCGCTGGTTTATGCAGGCGGAGAATATGAGCGTTACGCCGATGCGGCAAAGTTGTTTTTCTATGGATTTGAAAACTATGAATTGTTTGACGCTGCACAGCTTTTTTCCAGCCGTGCGCCGATGACAATACAGGTGGAAGGCGCATCATCGCAGGATGTGGCCGGAGGACAGCTTTCCCTGGTTACTGTGCCGGATGAAGACAGTGCGTATATGGAACTTTCGGCCAATGTGGAGATCATTCGCGCGCATGCCGATGAAGTGGAACTTGTTCTGGATCCGGCCCAGCCCAGCGTGCAGGCGCCGGTCACACAGGGGCAGCAGATCTGCCGTTACAGTTATGTGCTGGATGGAAAAACGCTTTCTGCAGGAACGCTTGTGGCATCGCGTGATGTAGCAGAACGCGCGCCGCTTTTCCAATGGAAGGCGCAGGACGCCGAAACACAGGCCGAGGCATTTCGATGGATTTTATATCCCCTTGTCGGCATTTTGGCGATCGTTTGTATTTTGCTTTTGGTGCATTCTGCATTTCTGCGTCAGAGCCGCCGCAACAAACGGCGTCGTGCGCAGGATCGTGCGCGTCCGCGTCCGCCGCTTGTAATGGGGGAACGTTATCAGGATACAAGGCGTACTGGAAGAAGACGCTGACAGATCAAGTATTGCAAAAAAGGAAACACGCCGCGGGGGTATTGCTGCAGGCAACACTCGCGGCGGTTTTTTATTCGGGTATGTTTGTGATAAGGAAACAGCTTGCACTGGTGAAACAGCTGTGTTACAGTGTAGCCAGCACGGCGTATGCAGACTTGTACCGTGAATGCAGATGAGAGGTTATTTATGAAAATATCGAATATTATTACAGGTGAACGCCCCAGCCTTTCCTTTGA
>JAHZHV010000142.1 GCA_019420085.1 Christensenella sp. | reverse complement strand
GATGGGACGTTGAGACAGGAACAACGGGAGCGTGCACTGTCACAGGTGCTGGCCCTTGGCGCGACGCGTGCGGCGATGCTTTCGGTTGATCAGATTGTATTTGAACCGTCTTATCGAACGCTGTGCGAACAAAACGCCTGCGGCATGTATGGGAAAAACTGGATGTGCCCGCCGGATGTGGGAGAGATACACACGCTGATTGCACGGGCAAAGCGGTATCGGCAGGCACTGGTTTATCAGCTGATTGAATCGCTGGAGGACAGCTATGACATTGAAGGCATGCTGCGCGCCGGCAAAAGGATGAACGACCTTGTGCAGCGCGTGCGAAGGACGCTTTGCCCCATGCTGGGGGATGATGCGCTGTATCTTGGCGCGGGCGGCTGCCGCCTTTGCGACGTGTGTGCAAAGAGGCAAAACGCGCCGTGCAGGCATCCGGACCTTGCCGTTGCCTCGCTGGAAGCCTATGGCGTGGATGTCTCGCGGCTTGCGCCGCTTGCGGGCATGCGCTATATCAATGGAGAAAATACCGTCACGTATTTTGCGGCGGTACTCTTTGACAGGCGCGATAATGCGTGAAAAAAGGAGGTGTCCGGCGCTTTGGCGACGGTATATATCAATACAACAGCGTACGAAGTGCCGATGGGAACGCTGCTTTTGGATGTGATTACCCCGCAGGAAAGACTGCACACGCCGTGCGCGGGACAGGGACGCTGCGGTAAATGCCGCGTGCTTGTACAGGGTGAAGTCAGCGCGCCGTCACAGGCGGAGCGGCAGCATCTGAGCGCGGCGCAGCTTTCGCGCGGTGTGCGGCTTGCCTGCTGCACAAGGGTGCTGGGTGACTGTGCTGTGACGACGGCGCGGGTGACGCAAACGCGTGTGCTTGGCATGCAGGCCGAACGGTTGCCTGCGCCTGCACCGCTGTTTTCCCGGTTGGGCGCGGCGGTGGACATCGGCACGACGACGATTGCCGCGTGTTTGTGCGCACCGGATGGAACGCTGCTTGCCAGAGCCGGGATGCAGAATCCGCAGGCGCGCTTCGGCGCGGATGTCATTTCACGCGTCGGTGCAGCGCTTGCGGGGCATGACGCGGCGTTGGCGCAGTACGTTCGTACGGCAATTGACGAACTGCTCTGGGAAATGACACGTCAGGCCGAAAGTGATCCGCGCAGCATCGATGCGGTGGTGATTACGGGAAATACGGCGATGCTGCATCTTCTGACAAAGACAGATCCTTCGTGCCTTGCGCGTGCGCCGTTTTTGGCGGCGCAGCTGTTTGGGACGCAATTGACAGGCGCGCAGCTTGATCTTTCCTGCGAAGCGGCGCGTGTGTATCTGCCACGATGCATTTCGGCGTTTGTTGGCGCAGATACCGTCTGTGCGCTCGCTGCGTCGAAGATAGCGCAAAAGCATGATACGCGCATGTTGGTAGACATCGGCACAAATGGTGAGATTGCGCTTTGCAGCGAAGGGCAAATCCTGTGCTGTTCCACTGCGGCCGGACCTGCCTTCGAAGGCGCGGGCATTTCCATGGGCATGCCCGGTGCGGACGGTGCGGTGGATCATGTCACGATGACGGACGGCGTGATGCAGGCGCATGTGCTGGGGGATGCCGCGCCTGTGGGCATTTGTGGAAGCGGCGTTGTCGATGCGCTTGCCTGTTTACTGGAAAGCAGACAGATGGATGCATCGGGGCTGTTGGAAGATGATCCGAGCGTGATTGCGGCGCCTGTGGTATTGACACAAAAAGATGTGCGCGCCGTACAGCTTGCCAAAAGTGCAATCGCCGCAGGCATGGAAACGCTGACGGCAACAGCAGGTGTGACGTACGCTCAAATACAGGAACTTGCCGTGGCCGGGGGCTTTGGCAGTTATTTAAACGCGCAATCCGCAGGCACAATCGGATTGATCCCGCCGCAGCTTGTGCCGCGTGTGCGCGTGCTGGGAAATGCCGCGCTGGACGGTGCGGCGCGGATGCTGCTGGATGCGCAGATGCTGCAGGAAATGCAACGTCTTGCACAGGCAGCGCAGACGGTGGATCTTGCAACCAATCCGCGCTTTATGCAGGCCTACACAATGGGTATGTTTTTTGGCGATCCGGATTCATGAGAGAGAATCATGCAATCGGGCGTGGATCGATTGTATAAGAATAAAAACACTTATTTTTCAATTGTCAGGAGGAATGAAGCCATGCAGATGACGCCGAAAGAACGCCTGTTATGCCGTTTGGAAGGCAAACCGGTCGATAAAATTCCGAATATGAATATTACCATGCAGTTTGCTGCACAGTACATCGGTGTTAAATACGGTGATTTTTGCCGCGATTACCGTGTTCTGGTTGAAGCCCAGAAAAAGGCGGCGGAGGATTTTGGTATTGACATGATGTCCACGCTGTCGGATCCGTATCGCGAGACATTTGACTTCGGTGCAAAGGTGCGCTATCAGGAAGATTATCTTCCCGCTGTGACGGAACCCTTGATTGCGGACATAGAGGATTTTGACAAAATTCACTTATGGGATCCGATGCAGTCAGAGCGCATGCTTGACCGCATTCGTGCCGTGGAACTGTTCAAGGCACAATGCGGCGACGCCTATCCGATCCTCGGATGGGTGGAGGGGCCCTGGGCCGAGTTTACGGATCTTGCGGATATCTCTGAGGCGATGATGATGCTCTTTGACGAACCGGATGAAGTTTGCCGCGCTATGGATGTGTTGACACAGCAGGCAATTCGCTGTGCTTTGGCGCAGGTGGATGCAGGCGCGGATTTTATTGGCATGGGTGATGCTGCGGCTTCATTGATCAGCGCAGATAACTACCGGGACTATGTCCTGCCGCGTGAAAAAAAGATTATCGAAGCGGTACACGCCGCAGGTGCGCGTGTGAAGCTGCACATTTGCGGAAACATCAACCATATCGTGGCGGACATGGTGCAAAGCGGCGCGGATATTGTGGATATCGATTATATGGTTGATATGAAAAAGGCAATCGATGCGGCACAGGATCGTTGTGCGATCTGCGGGCAGATTAATCCCACGGATGTCATTTTGCAGGGCAGTGTGGAGGAAAATCGCAAATGGACACGCATTTGTGTGGAAAACGGGAATGCGCGCAGTATTGTGGCAAGTGGCTGTGAGATTCCGCGCATGACACCGCCTGAAAATGTGATGGCCATTCATGAGGAATTACTGCGTATCGCGCAGGAGGAAATATAAGGGAAATGGAGGAATATGCGATGACAAAACGGGAAGCTGTGATCGAGGCACTGCTGCACAGAGAACATGAAACTGTACCGTATCACATGGAATTTACACAGCAGGCGCTTGAAAAGCTGATCGATTATACAGGCGATTCGCAGATTGAAGAAAAGCTGGGAAGCGCACTGCATTATATTCAGTATTGGGGCTGGCCGACGCAGATCGAGGACCGTCCGGGGTACTTCAGGGATGAATTCGGCGTTATCTGGAACCGTAACGGCGCGGATAAGGATATCGGCGTCGTGGAAAATCCGCAGATTGCGGATCTGGAAGAGGATACCTATACATTTCCGGCCTGCGATGAGGCGCGCCTGCGAAAAGAATATGAACAGCTGGTTGCGACGTCCAACGGCCGCTTTACCATGGCGGGATTCGGGTTTTGCATGTTTGAGCGCGCCTGGAGCCTTATGGGCATGGAAAATGTTTTAATGAACATGATTCTCTGCCCGGAAGAACTGGAGGCGCTGTTTGACCGCATCTGTGATTACTTCTGTCATTTGGTGGATATTGCACTGGAGTATGACATCGATGGCGTTTACTTTGGCGACGACTGGGGGCAGCAGCGCGGGCTCATCATGGGGCCGGAACATTGGCGCCGTTTTATCAAACCGCGTATGGCACGCCTGTATGCCCGAATTAAGGAGAAGGGGAAATTTGTTATTCAGCATTCCTGCGGCGATTGCCATGAAATTTTCCCTGATTTAATCGAAATCGGGCTGGATTGCTATCAGACATTCCAACCGGAAATCTACGACATCGAGAAGATGAAAAAACTCTACGGTGACAAACTTGCCTTCTGGGGCGGCGTTTCGACACAGCAATGTCTGCCGATCATGGATGAAAAGGGTGTGCAGCAGGAAACGGTGCGCATTATCCGCGCGCTGCGGGATCACGGCGGACTGATTATTGCGCCGACGCATGCTATTACGTTTGATGTACCGCCGCAAAATATTTTGGCACTGGCCGAAGTTTTCCAAAATCAGCAGCGGTTTGTCTGAATATGGTGCCGCAACGGTATATGTGCGCAGCTTGTTTTCAAAATGTCTCTGCGAGGGGATTATTTGCGCTTTTGCCTTGAAAAAATTCTTTTGACATGCTATACTGCACTATGTTCTGTGCGGTGCGCGGATGCGCCACACAGTGCCATGGAGCGGTATCGAAGTGGTCATAACGGGGACGCCTCGAAAGCGTTTTGCGCGAAAGCGCACGTGGGTTCGAATCCCACCCGCTCCGCCAGCTTGTCGCAAGCGGCATATCGCCTGCGACAAGCTTTTTAATTTCGTTGCAAAGTTCAGCGCGTGCGCATTGTGCTGCCCTCTTTTCCAAATTACAACCGCCTATGCTGCGTTATGATTTTGATTTTGTTGCGAAATTGAACGTTCCGGTATCGATACAGTTTTGATTTTTCACATAAAAGCCCTTTGAAATCAAGTGTTTTCTGAGTTTTTTTCTTTTTCTTCAATTGCAAAATTCTATAAACCAGGTTTTATAAAAATGTCAATGAAAATTGCGCTGATTTCCGATTGACGCAGCGATTGCCTGCTCGGGAAGGAGGAAGGCATTGCGTTTGCCTTGCTGATTGATTTTACGCTTGCGTCCGGGCAGATGATGCTGTGGATTCACTGTGCTGTCCTTTAAAGGATTTGATATTTTCCGGAATCCGTATCAGAATATGGCGGTTAACGGAACGCGCAGCGTAATCAGTCGCAAATGAATTTTGAGCAAGCGTCCAAGCAATACAAAGCATGTGATTGACCATTGCAAAAACTTGGAAGTCCAATTAGAGGTTTCATTACTGCAAATCCGAAGTGATGCCATGCAGGCGTTTGGGTCAATGGACGTTGTTTCCTGCCGAAAACCATTCTTGTTATTCTCTGTGTTTCAATTAGACCGCATGTAAAAAGCGGCAACTTCATTCATATTGTAGGGGCGGTGAAAGTTGGACGAAGCGGGCGGATATGTCGATAAAATACAGTAAGATTTGGAATGATCCTTCTGCAGACAGATCGCAATATGCAGCGGTATTTGTTTTGGAAGATCGGATGAAACTTGTATTTGGATGAAAAAAATGGTAATCTGTATATAGTCTTTTTACAGACTTATTTGGTTGAACTCGATCTTTTGAGATTGGCGGGTGATTGCACAAATCCGGTGAGTGAAGTTGTTTGATTGATGTTGCAGTAAAATGACGTTTATGCGGTAAAGGAGGATCGATATGAAACGCTGGTTGTGTACGTTAGTTGTATTTGTTTTATCTATGTGTGCTTTTGGCATGACGGCGCTGGCGGAGGGCGAGCCGGTTTCCATGACCGTTGGTGAGACAACAACGGGATATGAAACCGTTGCGGCGGCTGTGGCGGCTGCCCCCAAAGACGGTACGAAGGCCGTGATCACGCTGAATGAAAATTTCACCGGAGCTGGTGTGAAAGTGTCAGAAGGGCAGAATATCGTATTTGATTTGAATACATTCACCTGGCAGGTTACGGATACGGTTGGTTCCACCGGTACGGAAACCAATGGATTGCAGCTGCTCAAGGATTCGACGGTTGAGATCAGAAACGGTGCGTTGACGTCTCAGACGGCGAAGCTGTTGGTGCAAAACTACTGCAATCTGACAATTGACGGCGTGCAGATGTCCGGAGCGGACAATCTGACGCAGCTGATTGTCTCCAACAACAATGGCAAGACTGTCATCAAAGGCGGCAGCCGGATCACGGCGGCGGCAGGTGGTGCGGCGTTTGACTCCGATCAATGGGGCGGCTATGACGGCGGCGATGTGTATCTGGAAGACGGCGTCGTCACGGGCGACGTGCAGGCGACCAACGGCGGCAGAATTACGCTGTCCGGCGGTACGGTTGACGGTACTGTGCGTGCGTACAATTATACTGCGGCCGGATATGATGACAAAACGCCGTCTATTCAGATTACCGGTTCTGTCATTACCGGCGACGTTGTCAATCAGGATCATGGTCAAATCGTCATTTCCGGCGGCAGTGTGGCGGGCAAGATCAGCACGGAAGCCGAAAGTAAAAAGGTCACGGTTACGGGCGGCAGCTTTGCAACGGCGCTGGATGAAAACAGTGTGGATGTGCAAAGCGACTATATGGCGGTCAGCGGGACACAGACTGCTGTTGGCCAGGCGAATGTGACGGCGCTGCTTGCGGCATTGAAAGCAGGCGATTCTGTCCGCCTTGTGCAGATGCCTGCACAGACGCAGATTGTGCTTCCTGCCGGTGTTACGGTGGAAAATGCAACCGGCAATACCGTGCTTGTCAATGACATGTCGTTGGAGCCGGGTAAAAACATCACGATCGCGGAGGAAAAACCGGAGACGGTTCCTCAGACGGGAAGCGGCTATTCAGCAATGGTGCTTTGTGCGCTGATTATGGCTACGGCGGCTGTCGGTGCGGTTGTCATGCGCGCCGGACGTGCAAAGGGTTAATGACATAACGGCCTGTGAAAACAGGACGGCGTCTGTATTTTGGATACACCAAAATGCAGGCGCCGTTTTTTGATTTGATGATGACAGTGGATGGTTTTTTTGCAGATGAACTGCAGAACGATTGGAAAAAATGAACTTGACAATATGGTTGAATTTTGTATACTAAAATTAGAATAATTCTAAAGAGAGTTGCTGTTATGACAAAGTATGCAAAACAAATTCTTCAGATTGTCTCCCAATCGCACGATCACATGACTGCGGAGCAGGTGTTTCTGGCGTTGCGGCAGACGTATCCGAAAGTTGTTTTGGCTACCGTCTACAACAACTTAAATCGTTTGTGTGCGGAGGGGTTGATTCGAAGGATATCGTTGGAGGGCATGCCGGAACGATATGACAGAGTGCAAAAGCACGATCATCTGGTCTGCAGATCCTGCGGAAAGCTGCTTGACATTGTGCTGGATGATTTAACGCAGCAGCTGCAGGAACAGATGGAAGTATCAATTCTTTCCTATGATTTAAAATTGATGTATGTGTGCGATGCATGCAGAAACCGGCAAATACAAGCAGAAGGGAGAAAAGACGGTGAGTAAATGGATTTGCGGCATCTGCGGTTATGTCTATGACGAACAAAAGGAAGGCGTGCCTTTTGAAGATTTGCCGCAGACGTGGACGTGTCCGCTGTGCGGTGCGGACAAAGCGTCGTTTCAAAGACAGGGAGATGCGCCGCAGGCTGCTGCACCTGTGATCAAAGCGGCGCATGCACCGGCGCAGGGAGATACGGCCCTTTGCGCGGGGCAGATGGCGGCGCTGTGTTCCAATTTGGCGCGCGGCTGTCAGAAGCAATACAGGGAGGCGGAAGAGGCGCTGTTTCAGGAATTGGCAGCGTTTTTTGCCGGTGTCGCATCGGATGTGCCGGATGCGGATATCCAGCAGCTGGCACAGCTTTTGCAGGCAGATCTGCAGCAGGGCTATCCCGCGCTTGTTCATGCGGCGCAGAACGCTTTAGACAGG